>NZ_SDLI01000014.1 GCF_004123195.1 Ammoniphilus sp. CFH 90114 | reverse complement strand
GCTAATCTCTAAAAGGGGCAAAAAACACCTGAAATAGCGGAACCATTTCCGGCTATTGGCTTCGAAACCCCAAAGATCAGCTCATTTTTAGCGAATAGCGGAAAATTTTCCGCCTAAAGCCCCCCTTTTCGGGTCGAATCCTGAGATAGCGGAAGAAACTCCGCCTATTTTTGACTTACCCGTTTGGCAAGTTAGGCTAGACGTATCTATCGACCCTGAATCGATAATACTCCACCTCTTGTTCATCCGCACCAATATCTGCCTTTTCTTTGGTAAGCGAGATCTGTTCTTCAATGGTTTCTACCCCTTCCAGGTCTGGAAGAAGCAGGGCATTCTTTTCCCCTTGGATTACGATTAAGCCATATATTTTCGGATCAAGCTGGGTTAGGTTATAAACCCGCTCCTCTTCCCCAAGAACATCCACAGAGTAAACGAGCTGATCGAGCTCCTCTTTCTCCACCGGAAAAAAACGGTCATCTTCCGTGCCGGCTTCAATAGCATTGCGGATAATCTCATCAGCCAAATGATCCATAATGGGGTCAACGGTCCCCATACATCCCCGTAACTGCCCGTGACGCTTGATCGTAACAAAACACCCCGCAGGCTTGTCCAACTCGGGTGGGAGAGGATTCGGCGAAGCGACCAGTAGCCGTTCCCCCACATAGGTTTCCAATGCCGAACGAGCGAGGCGAACGAGAAGGGATTCCTGGCTGCGTATGGCCTTCATCTTCTTTTGATGGACGGCAACGATCTGTGGAAGCAACGATTCGGTCGCAGGGCCAGGTGACATTTTGGCAATAGTATACCCCACTCCGGTAACCCCCTCATAGGAAATGACGCTTCCTGAGAGATGCGTCCCATCGAACATACCAAGCATCAGCGCCATGGAAGGAATTGTATCCTCAGCAGCCCTGTCCCGGAACTCCTGCTCTAGCGTCAGCAGCTCAAGCCAATCATTTCGCTCTATACTCTCAGAGACGACCAAATCAAACCTAGGGCCTTCCTCCCGGAAGCCCTCGGGGGAATCGTCGCTAAGGGCATGCGAGTTGTCCCCGCTTGCAATAATGACAGTTCTTATTCCCCTTTCCCTAAGCGACTTCCCGATTTGAATGCCGGCGAAGTATAAGGACTCTACATCGAGATAACCAGGAGAAATATGAAGCACTTTCCCCCTGTAACCTGCTTCTCGGGCGAAATAAAGAGGGACTAAGGCTCCATAATTCAACTCCATTTCTACGCCAAAGTCATCCTTCTGCTCTTCCGCCATAAAAAAAACCGGACTGCCGCTGGCCTGAGCCTCTTCCACAACCGCCATAGCGAGATCTTCATCTGTAGAAAACTCCAGATCCAGTAGGGAATCAAAAGCTTGGAGGTTACCCTTCAAGGATGTTCCTCCCATCACCGTGACGGCATCCTCAAACATAATCCCATGAGGAGAGATGATGACGAGAAGTTCTGGATCAGCGGATGCCACCTCCGAAGCCATGGTCCTCATGGCCGCTTCGGTTTGAGCAATCTGCTTCAGCTCATCCCCGCCAATATCCGGTATAAGCAAAGGGGGATGTGGAACTAAGGCTCCAAACAATATGGACGTATTCATGATTTCCCTCCATTGCCCTTAAGCTTCGACACTGTTCCTTTTGCTCCATAGAATAGAAAGCCAAGGGCTTTTTCTTGAATCTGATGAGGCTTGCTCATTTGATGTCTAAAACTTCTATTCTTCCATTATGCTCGCTTCCGGGTAAAGTCAACCCTGCGGATCGTTAATAGAAAGCTCGGCAATTTTTCTAGTATTTTAATGCAGGGAGTTCAGATAGGAGATGGACTACGAGACTAACCGTGTACAAGATGGGGCGCGGTTTTTGTAGTTATTGGGATGTCGTATTCAAGGGGTTACTCTGCTTCATCTCTTGTATGGATAAATTCAAACTGTAGTTTCCGTGTTCCAGAAGTTGATCAAGGAAATGATTCAATTGCTCTTGGGATTTGACTTTTATTTTTAAGTGGTAACAACCTACACCGGAGATTCGGTGGGCTTCAACCACCTCGCCTCGATCCTGAATAAACCGAATAAATAGATCATGGTTTGCTGTTTTCATATGAACTATGACAAAAGCTGTATACGAAAACCCTAATTTCATTTCATCTATGATTAAGGAGTAGGCTTTAATTACACCATTTTCCTCCAGTTTTTTAATTCGATTTCCCACTGCTTGTCCCGTCATATGAATTTGTTCCCCTAAGTCTTTCCATTGAATCCGTGAATTTGCCATGAGAATCTGGAGGATCTGAAAATCAATTTTATCAAGCTGCATAGAAGTTCCTTTCACCATGAAATGGTTTAATAGAGAAGTGTTTCACCAAGTTATCGATCAAAATGAAGATATGATATATGATTTTATTATAACTTATTCATTGGTGAGGTGGAAAACATGAGTACAGCTTTAATCCTCGTGGATATTCAAAATGACTATTTTCCGAATGGAAAGATGGAACTGAGCAATCCCGTCATAGCAGCCGAAAAAGCAAGTCAAATTCTTACATGGTTTAGACAAAACAACCTTCCTATTTTTCATATTCAGCATATCTCGATTCATGAAGGGGCAGGTTTCTTTCTTCCAAATACGAAGGGAGCCGAAATAAACGAACGCGTTTTACCCTTAGAACAAGAGAGTATAATCATCAAACATACGCCTAATAGCTTTTTTAAGACCGAATTAGAAAGCAAATTAAGAGAACATGGAGTAACCAAGCTCGTCATTTGCGGTATGATGACGCATATGTGCATTGATGCGACCGTGCGTGCTGCCATGGAGTTGGGTTTTGAAAGTACCCTGATTGAAGATGCCTGTTCGACAAGGGACTTAGTTTATCAAGATAAAGTCGTGCCAGCAGATCAAGTTCATTATGCGTTTGTGAGTGCGCTTCATGGAATATATGCTAATGTTGTTTCAACTGAAGGGTTCCTACAACAACAAGGATAATCAAATCAATAACAGAGAGGGTGTAAACCGTCACCCTCCCCTCCTTCGCTTTACCCGCAGCACTTTTTAAACTTCTTCCCACTTCCACATGGACAGGGTTCGTTTCGACCGACTTTTTGGCCGCTCGGAAAATCAATGACTTTGGCATCTGTCCTAGGCAGTGGACGCAACGCGTTCTGCTCCCTATTAGCAAGCTCTTTTGGAGTATACCCCTTTAAAACCCATTGCCTCGTATTATTCATCAACGTAGCGACTTGACCTACCAGCTTCTGAACTTGTTCAAGCTTGTCTATTTTCAGCTCGCTTTGTAGGTAGACTACCATATCTTCGAATTCTTCCCCTTGTAGAATCCCATCCACAACATCTCGCGCAAGCACGTCGGCTTCCTCTCGACTAATGCGGCATTTTTTCTCCATGATTTGCTGGAAGGATTGAAATGCCGGGTTGCGATCCACGTATTCTGGTTTGGCCGCTTGCAGCAGCTGTTCCTTGGAAAAGGGATAGAAATCTAGATTCAATCGACTTCTCTGTTCCATTTTTACCCATTGAGTGTCCATCACACTATAATGTGCAAACCCTGCTTTTTCCTGATTGAATTCTTGATAGTAAGAAGAGGCATCTAAAAGCATGGAAAGGTAGTGACCCTTGTCAAGAGGGTTCGTTGAATGTTGGTTTACTAAGGTTTCCAGTTGATCGAGGCTAAGGACACCATAGTAAAAAAGTAATCCATGTGTGAGCTCAATGAACTCCGTATTTCTCGCTACTTGTTCTTGCAGGGAGAATTCATCCATCTGTCTAAAAGCTTCCGCGATTTCCTGTGGCATAAACAACACTCTGTCATGATCATAAGTTCCTGTAAAAATGAAACCCAGCTTTCTAAAATACTCAACTTGATCATCTTCAAGGTCATAATCAACTAACGATCCGTTTCCGTTAGCTAATCTCTTGAACAAATCATAGCGGGATTGGTCAAAGAATTTAATTTTTTCACCCAGATGAAGGGGAATCTGGCGAACAAGCTCATGAACCAGCTCTGCCTTTGATAGTTTACTAAGGTTCTTTATATTTAAGTTCTTCCTGATCAAAGCCAGTTCATCCTTCGTTAACATAGCCAGAGCATCATGAAAAGACATGGGCAGGAGTACGTTAGCCCAAAGCCTAGCTTCTTGTTTTTGAAGGTACGCTTCCTCCTCAAGCAGCAAGTCCACAAACTTCGAAGCCGCTTGATCTAGCAATTCTTGATCCTGTTTATTCTTTTTCATTGAAAAAAGCACCTACCTTTACCTGTGTGAGTCCACCATCCACTTGTCCATATTCAACTCATTATATCAAAAAAAATGAGGATCACGCAGCACCCGCAAAAACTGGCTACCTCTATCTGCAGGCAGCCATTTTGCAAGTTGCAGGATTATTTTTGTAAGTTCTGCATACAAATTTGCACGAATCGAACCCTTTCTAGCTATTCGCTCCATTAAGTTTTCATCCCTTTCTGAAACCAGAGAAAGAAACGTATGGAACTATATAAATGGATCACAAACACCATGAATAATAAATACATAACCCCATTTTCCATCTCAATTAAGGATGTATACTTCATGGTGAAATAGGCGTACATCGTCATCATGGATGCAAATAACACAATAAAAGAACCTTGAGCCCATTTCTTCCAATCAATGGGGTAATAGAGGGCAAACAACACAAATATGGTTGGATAAACCACAAAATGTCTAGAGAAACTTACATTTGTGGCACTTGAAAATTCTCGAACTGGAAATCTGACCAGATCAAACATCACCAGCAATATTCCTGAAATCCAAGAAAGGGTTTGTGCAAATAGCAGAATGATGATAGCTTGGGGGATCTTCTTCTTTGGTACGAAAAGAAGTAGAAGGATACCAGAAATGAACCAACTACAAACAAGAAAGATGCGCTCAACCGACATGATGTTCACCTTGGATAAGAAATTTGCTATACCAAGTAAAAAAGAAGGTGCAGATATAGAAAGCGATAAGGACCGTGCCAAATGTGTAGTACCAAGTCCAATGGATATATTGTATGAGATCTGTATGCTTCTCAAAAATGACTTCAAAGAGAGTAATTAAAGCGGTGTATCCGATATAGTAAAGTGGCCTCCGATGCCAGGGTTTACTTTTGGGGAGATAGAGTGTAAAGATGACACACAAAACAGGAAATGCCATGAATTCAAATAAGAAGCTTGTTCGATTGGCTTTTTCTACCGCTTCAAACAAAACGACTGGATACTGAATCAAGCCATATTCAACTACAATCAATCCGAAGTACCAATTAAATGTTTGCATAAAAAGAAAGATGACCCATGCTTCTCTTTTTTTGCTTTTAGGTACAAAAACTTTGAGTAGGATTATGGAAATTATCCAAGAAAAAATAATAATACTTCGTTCAAGATTCATGGGGGGTTAACCTCAGTACATGTTTTAAAGTTAATCTAACCATATAAAATGTAAAATATGTTAGACGGTCACGTACAACAGACGTTCCCCGGCTCAGAATTAAGAAGTAGACCACCGAAGTTGCTAGCTCATTCGGTGGTCTATTTCTTTTTGGTCATGTTCAACGAATGTTAATGTGAAGATAGTATACCGGCACCATGCGAAACTTGGATATCCTCTCTCTTAACCCCCGAAGGCTAACCATAAGTTAAACAGGATCACAGCCAGGCCAAGATGAACTAAAGGAATGACAGCTAAAAGCATAGGCTTTTCCTTGCCCTTCCTTGTAAATCGATAAATTAAACAACCTAAATACGTGAGAAAGTAGGTACTCGACACGACAATAAACGAATAAACCACGAACAATAATAAGGCTCCTTCTTCCCCCGTCCTTTCTCCTGCTATCGACATGATATTAGCCATTAAAATAAAAGGTGTAAACAGTAAGGGAATCGCGCCCAAAAGAAATAACAAGTTGCTTACTAAATTTCGCTTCATAAGTTTATTCTCTCCATTGAAAAAACCTTAGTTTATACCATATTATCATCAAAGCTAACAATCTGTGATTAGATCACCCCAAGCTCTCCGGTAATGATTCCCATAACTCAAACTTATTTTCGGATCAACTTTTCGCTCAATTTTATACAGCTCCTTTTCCATATCCCATACGAGGATAAGTTCTGTTCTGTGGAAATCTAATGAAGTTGGATCTTGAGAAAATAAAAAAGAAGGGAGTAAGTGGCTCACTTAGAAGATAAGAAATGTACGTGGGGTGGATAACACGGATATGTTTAAAATAAATGACGGACAGATGGATGGTTTCATTTCAAACCGTAACAACCAAATTCCGAGTTCTGGCCAGTCACATCCAGAGAAACTGTATCACCGGCTTTGCACCATCCTAGATTTTATCCATGAGATCCATGGTTTGTCCTTGTTCTAACGATTTTTGCCGTAGTTCTAACATTATTCTAACGTTTTTAGTCCTTAACACAATGAATCAAGAAAAAGCAGCTGCAGCATCTCATCTAGCTCCCTTCAGGGTAAGGGTACCCATAGCAGGGTCACCTGCTTTGCAGTTTATTTTTACTAAGGTTTGCTCGTTACTGATTGGTAAGTAACTTCTTAATTAACTTAATATCCGTCTCTTGGTCAGATACCTTTTCAGCTAGGCCATCGTGGGCTTCTAACTTTTGGTTCATCTGCTTTAACATACCCATAATATCCTGCGGTTCATTTTCCTCCAAGCGGCCTAAGATAGCCTTAATATCTACAACATCTCCTTCAACACGAGATAGCTTTGTATCCAATGTATCAAATCGGAAATACATATGTGCCCTTGTGTCATGTAGCGCTGTTTCTACACTCCCCATGCGTGTTTCTAGACTCTCTAATTGGTTTTCTACACTCCCCATGCGTGTTTCTAGACTCTCTAATTGGTTTTCTACACTCCCCATGCGTGTTTCTAGACTCCCTATACGAGTTTCTAGACTCTCTAGTTGGTTTTCTACTCCACCCATTCGTATTTCCATGCGATCCATACGTTGGTTCATACTCTTCATTTCTTCGAGAATTTGTTTTAACAGCTCATCAATCATGTTCTCCCCCCTTCCGTACTCAATTATATTCATTATAGCATGATGGAGATTTGAAAGTCATGAAGTGAATACCCCTTTTGATTCAAGGGGGCACTTCGTTCTTTCCAATCTTGGCTAATGTTGTCCAGGAAGGATCTCTTCTTATTCCATACGTTAGAACAGCCAGCATGGCCTTTGCATTATATTTAATCTCACTATGAACTTTCCTCCATCCACTTCTTCTCTCTGCAGTCTGGACATCTCTTTGGAGGGACAAATCCTCGACTCCTAAAATAGGCCTGTTCACCCGGTTCAAACACAGAATGCTCGCCAACAATCCCGGCATTTGAGCCACGCGGACTGATTCGGCCTGACCACGAAGGCCTCCGCTATTTTTTTCATGATCTCATCTAGTGTAATAGAGTGAAAAAGCCCGTAGGAGGGGTTGCTCTGAAGCTCCAATTCCAACACTTTCTTTTCTCTTGATCCTTTTAAAATCTTCGATAGAAGCGTCCGCCCCCCGGTAGCAATGATACTATCAGCGGCACGCAGGATGATGCGAATTTCCTCTTGGGTTAAAGGTTGCATAATCATACTACCTCCTTACTCCTATATTCTTCGGATGATCTTGTACCCTCTATTCTTCCAGTATGCTCGCATCTGCCTCAAGTCAACCCTACTAATGGTAATCGTTCCTTTCAGGCAGTCGACCTACTAAAACTGTCCACTCCATTCATAGAGTTGAATCATAGTATGGATTGTAAGAAGGGGTTCCAAATCCAAACTTTGAAGAAAGGTGGTGACAGGGTGGGTAAATCATCTAAAAAAAAGAGATTGAAACAGCTTATTGGTGTGCCAACTTCAGCAGTAAGGACATCGGCCAATTTCATAGGTATATGATTTTGTAACCATCCATTTTAGAAATCATAAAATATATTACATACCGTTTTGTCCTATTAGATTAATAGGAGTAAGGAGCAGTCAAATGAAAATAACCATAGGGATTACTACTTTCAATAGAAAAAAGTATTTAATAAAACTTCATCAGTCTCTTTCGATGTCTCAGGGTATTGAGACTTGCAACCTACGTATTTATGATGATTGCAGCAGTGAGTTTAATGTTCTATATTTACAAAAACTTTTTCCAAATGCTCGAGAAATCATCCGTAGAAGTAAAAACATCGGTCCTGATCGTAACATGAGACAAATGTATGTGGACTTTCTAGCAACCCATGATGACATTCTAGTAACAATGGATGCAGATTTAATATGTCATCCCCATTGGATTCATTTTTTAAGGGATCATTTTCATCACACCGATGGCATTATGAGTCTTTATCATTCCGTACTCCACCCTCCGACTGCTACGAGGATCATCAATGGCAAGGAATTCTTAGAAAAAGAGCATATTGGTTCTGCAGGAGCCGTGATGTCAAGAGAGGTTATACAAGATATCGTCAACCACCTGCCTCCGAGTCATGCATATGATTGGAAGTGGTCGGCTTATTTGAGGAAAAAAGGGCTAAAGATATTGGTTTCTAAACAAAGCTATTTCCAACATATCGGTCTTAAAGGCAGCAATTGCAATGGGATTCGCACTGTTGAATATGGTTTGAATTTTGACCCCCTTCATAAAATAAATAGACAGTTTATACTAGAGTTATATCAAGAATATAAAAAGCTGAACCCCAAATCAAAATTAGATGTAAGACAATTTGGAAGATGGTAAGGAAGACGGCTTTGGACATTGGGATGCCTCCCCTGTTTATTGGGGGACGGGGAGGATTATGGAAGACTCGTTTTTGAGATACTGATTAAAGTGCTATACTAAATTCGGACTTGGGAAAGAGGTAAAAACCGCATGAAAATTATTGTTACCAGTATATTCGTACAAGATCAAGACAAGGCACTGGACTTTTATTCAGAAACCCTCGGTTTTGTAAAAAAGCATGATGTTCCCGCAGGAGAATTTAGGTGGATAACACTAGTTTCTCCCGAGGACGAAGAAGGTACCGAACTTCTGCTCGAACCGAATAACCATCCAGCCGCCAAAGAGTATCAAAAGAAAATATTTGCTGAAGGCATCCCAGCCACCATGTTTGGTGTTGCAGATATTCATAAAGAGTACGAACGCTTATCGGAAAACGGCGTGAAGTTTACGATGGAACCGACCAAAATGGGCGAAGTCACCATAGCTGTCTTTGACGATACATGCGGCAACCTTATTCAGATCGTGCAGAAGTAACTTTTAATTAACCCTATCCTAATTTTAGGACAGGGTTATACATACTTAAGGTTTAATGGTCCCCAAGTTATACCGAGTTTGTTTTATTTCGTTATAACGATTTTGGTAAAATTAAAACTATGGGGAAGCGATGTCGAGCACTCTCTTTTTGTTCAGCTAAACAGGCATGAGCTCAAAGTTATACTGATAGCGGGACAAATTCGGACAAAGTTAGGGCTGAAAGGCTCGAGTCTGTCAGAATACCAGCCTCATTCGGACAGCCCAAGCCTCAAACAGCTCGAGCCTGTCAGAATATCAGCCTCATTCGGACAGCTCAAGCTCCAAACAGCTCGAGGCTGTCTGAATAACAGCCTTATTCGGACAGCCCAAGCCTCAAACAGCTTGAGTCTGTCCGAATACCAGCCTTATTCGGACAGCCCAAGCCTCAAACAGCTCGAGGCTGTCAGAATACCAGCCTCATTCGGACAGCTCAAGCTCCAAACAGCTCGAGCCTGTCAGAATATCAGCCTCATTCGGACAGCTCAAGCTCCAAACAGCTCGAGTCTGTCTGAATACCAGCCTCATTCGGACAGCCCAAGCCTCAAACAGCTTGAGTCTGTCCGAATATCAGCCTCATTCGGACAGCTCAAGCTCCAAACCGCTCTCGTCTGTCTGAATACCAGCCTCATTCAGACAGACTCATTCGGACAGCCCAAGCCTCAAACAGCTCAAGTCTGTCTGAATACCAGCCTCATTCGGACAGCCCAAGCCCCAAACAGCTCGAGTCTGTCTGAATACCAGCCTCATTCGGACAGCCCAAGCCTCAAACAGCTTGAGTCTGTCCGAATATCAGCCTCATTCGGACAGCTCAAGCTCCAAACCGCTCTCGTCTGTCTGAATACCAGCCTCATTCAGACAGACTCATTCGGACAGCCCAAGCCTCAAACAGCTCAAGTCTGTCTGAATACCAGCCTCATTCGGACAGCCCAAGCCTCAAACAGCTCGAGTCTGTCTGAATACCAGCCTCATTCGGACAGCCCAAGCCTCAAACAGCTTGAGTCTGTCCGAATACCAGCCTCATTCGGACAGCGCAAGCTCCAAACAGCTCGAGTCTGTCACAATTTAGCCTCAGAATAGGATCGTCGACAATACCATATAGAAAAGGAGTGAAATGAAGTGTCTGAAATAAATCAATATATCGACCAGGTGGAATCGAAATGGAAGGACTCATTCTTAACATTAAAAAAGGTCATTGATCAACATATTCCAAGTGGTTTCGAAATGGAAATGCAAAATGGTATACCTTCTTACGTGGTCCCTTTAACTACTTACCCAGATGGATACCATTGTAAAAGGGATACCCCTTTACCGTTTATAAGTATTGCAGCACAAAAGAATCATATCGCTGTCTATCATATGGGGATGTATGCTGATCAAGAATTGTTGACTTGGTTTGAGAAAGAGTACCCTAATCATATGGCTACTAAATTAAATATGGGAAAAAGCTGCATTCGATTTACAAATCCTAGTAAAATCCCTTTTCAGCTTATTGGTGAACTCGTTTCTAAATTGACAGTAGAAGATTGGATTAGAATATATGAAGGAAGGACGGACTAACTCCTTCCAAGGAGGTACATTCTTAATATCAAAGGAGATTACGATGGAGGATCAATGGAAGATTTCTACATATGACCCAGAATGGAAAGTTCTGTTTGTGGATATAGCTTCAAAATTAAGAACTTCTTTGGGAGATTTGGCCATTCGTATTGATCATGTCGGCTCAACTTCGGTTGTTGATTTGGATGCAAAGCCAGTTATTGATATCCAAATTTCTATAGAAAATTACGATGATATATCCACCTATAAGCCTAAGATTGAACAAGTGGGGTTCGTATTAAGGGAAGAGAATCCAGACAAAACAAAGAAGTATTTTCGGGAAGCACCAGGCACTCGAAGAACTCATATTCACGTCAGGCAAGCAGGTAGTTTTTCAGAACAAATTACATTACTCTTTAGAGACTATTTACGAGTACACCCTGGTGATTGTTTAAGGTACGCTCAAGAAAAACATCGACTAATGGCACTTTATAAGAATGAACGGCCGAAATATGTGGAAGGAAAAGGACCTATTGTTTGGGATATTATACAAAAAGCTTATAGCTGGTCACAAGAAGTAGGATGGACCCCCCCTATTACTGATATGTAATAAAGAACCTTTTTCCGAGGGAACACTCACATTGGGTTAGTCAACAACAACATTTTTCCTTAGAAATTTGTTGACAAATAATTTTATTTATGTTATAATAAAATCTTTTACTATTTACTTTTTAAAAATGCTGTAATAATATAATTCTATTGCTTCTTGGAATAACAAAATTTGCCAAGGGAGAGAATTTATGAATATTTCAAATGGTGTAGCGATGCTAGAATTAAAAATTCAACAGTTTGTTTTGAACCCAACGTTGATCTGGGACAATGAAACGGCCGTTTTGATTGATGCAGGGATGCCCGGACAATGGGATCTAATCCGAACGGCAATGGCTGAAGCGGGAGTTGCTTTTGATAAGTTAAAAGTCGTCATCCTAACGCATCAAGATTTAGATCACATTGGCAGTCTTCCTGAGATTCTAAACCAAGCCCCACATGAAATTGAAGTATATGCACACAAGCTCGATAAACCCTATATTGAAGGTGAACTCCACCTCATGAAAACAGACCCAAGCCGAATGAATAAAGAGGCATGGGCATCCGTACCAGAACAACTGAAACCCTTATATGAAAATCCTCCAAAATCAAAAGTAAACCAAACCTTAGAGGATGGTCAAGTGCTGCCTTATTGCGGCGGTATTCAAGTAATTTTTACACCAGGTCACACCCCGGGCCATATCAGCCTTTATTTAGAACAGAGCAAAACGCTTGTAGCTGGTGATGCCTTGGTATGTGTGGATGGGAAATTACGCGGGCCTATTGAGCAGACGACGCCGGACATGAATACAGCACTCCAATCTATTACTAAACTACAAAACTTCGATACTCAATCTATCATTTGTTACCACGGCGGCTTATGTCATTCCAATGTAAAAGAGCAACTCAAAAATATAGGGGTTCCATATCCTTTCATATAATAGAAAACAGGAGGTATTTTTATTTTAGTAAATATGAATAAGCAGTTGTTCAAATCGTTGGATAATAGCAAACTTGGATGGGCATGTATGTCACCCATCATGGAACCGCTTCGCGGCAAAGACCCTATTCTAAAGTCACAAGTATATTCAGAACTAACTCCAAGTCAGCAGGATCTTTTTATGTTTTATGCGTATTACAATCATGCCAAACATTCACTTGCTGAGTATTATTGGTGGACTGCTTACTATCTTGCCCAACCCAAAATATGGACAGAAATCAAGTTGAGGCTAAGGAATTTTGGGGATGAGAACATCGTAGGATTACTGGAGGAAACAGAAGAAGTGCTTCAAAAGTGGAGCCACCCCAGAAGTATGGAATCATTTGATGTTTCCGTTAACGATCTCGAAAATGATTCGTTGCTTCGGGAGTCCTTGAGTCCGCTCTACAGCCATTTCCAAAAAATCACTCCATTCACACTCAATCAAATAGGCATATATATTCGAAAACATCCTGAAGAATTTATTCTGGTGGAAACACAACAACAAATAAAGGAAAATGTAACCAATTCAGATTATCCTTCGTCTTAACTTGTGTTAAGAATTAACCTAACCAGATGGAGGAAAAGAAAGATGAAGTCCTGGAATAAAGCAGTCCTATCCCTACTAGCTGCTAGCTTGCTAGCAACCGCCCAACCTGTTTTCGCAGAGGAAGCGCCTGCGCAAAAAGTTGAGCAGCAACAAACTTTACCGAAAGAAGTGCAAGCATCTTTGGACAAGTTGCTGGAGGCCTTTCCGGAAATGAAAAAGATGGGGATTCGTGATCAGAGCTATCTACCAGAAAATGATTTTCAACCTGCTGGGTGGTATTTTGGGTTTGATAGCAGACCAGAGCAGCCAGTTGAAGGCAAATTCTATGGAAATGGCCATGTGAAGATCGATGAGAGCGGCCTTTTACGCAACATGCACCTGCAATTACCGGAGTGGGCAGCCAGTGAAGCTCCCGATCACGAAAAAGCCAAGGCTCATGCCCAAAAATTCCTAGAGGAGACGCTTGGCGAGGAGAAAGCAAAGGAATATCAAATCTCCCATGTTTATTCCGGCAGCTCGAGTTCGATGGATGATCATGGAAACAGCCTGTCCTGGACAGCAGCTGGTGTACAGTTTGAACGGCTCATTAACGGCATTCCCTTTCATGGGGACAGCATTCATATTGAGGTAGATTCCCAAGGCCATATCGCTAGCTATCAACGAAATGAAATGAAGGACATAGCGTTAGACAAGTTTCCTTCTCCCTCCAAAGCCATATCTAGTGAAGAAGTTCATAAAATCTATCGCGAAAAAATGGAGATGAAGCTTGCTTACAATGGCCATCAGCCGGTCAGCTCCTGGATGGGGGCAACGGACAAGAAGGTTGAAACCAAGTCCGTCTTGAAATATGAACCAAACTGGGCATGGCAGCTCAATGCCTTAACAGGGGAAGAAGCAACATCTTGGGATCATGCCCTAAGGCCAAAAGAACAGAAAATCAACTTGAACTCCCAAGGGAAAATACTAACCATTCAGTCGGAAGAGGAATTTAGACAAGTCCTGAAAGAAGAGTTTGACTTTGATTCAATGGATCTTGTTTTTGAGCAGCGTGTTGAGAGACATCAGCCTTATGCTGATGTGGAGATTATCAATTATGAGCTACGTCCCGATTATAAGCGAGAAACGTCAAAAAGAAAGTCCCAAAGCCACGCGTTCGCTTCAGTCAATAAGAACACAGGGCAAGTGCTGCATATTAACCTTCATTCCGAGAAAATGACGATTCCCGAGACCAAGATCAGCGAAGAAGATGCAGTTAAAACCGCATTGGAGGTTCTGGGTCAATACGCTCCAACCAACGTCAAAGAGATGATCATGATGGTTCAATCCTTTGACCAGCCGCCAGTTCCATCTTGGGTGGATGAAAGCAGGCTGCCTAAAGAAGCAAGAATCCGCCAGATGCCGAAGGAATACCATATTAATTTTAGCGAGCTCCACCAGGGAATCCCTGTTCATGATCGCTCTTATCATGTCACAATAGATGGCGCAACCGGACAACTAACAGGATTTGGCATTCCGTCCTATGCGGCTAGCAAGCTTCCAGAAGGGAAACCCGCTATCTCAGCAGAGGAAGCTAAAGACATTTATTTGGAAAAGCACCCACTGGTATTGCGCTACATCTGGGAAGAATACATGGGACAAAAAGCACCTGCACCTCAGCTGGTTTACCAGCCTCAGTATCCTTCCCATCCGAGCTATCTGGATGCGTTAACAGGAAAGGTCGTTGAATCGAAAGAGTAAGCTGACAAAATAAAACTACGCTCTGAGATCATCTGTCTCAGAGCTACCAACGGACATTTTCTGTTTCTCCCCTGAAGAGCTTTCCATCATAAATTCCTTCTTTCCATAATATTTGACCTCTGTCTGACAAAGCCTCAATCTTTAAGGGGGCGGGGTCAGCGTTTTCCAAAGTATCAAAATAGGTAAACCAAACCCTACCTTGTTCTGTTTCAATTATTTTTGCTTGTTCACTTAATGTTTCTTGTCTTACCATCACCTTTTTTATCTCATCATTAGTAACGATCCCTGCAAATGTAACAATTGGAATGTTAGGGTCATTACTCATTGTCCAAGTAAAGCCATCTTTTGGGTTCAATTCAGCATTTCCACTCATGTTCCAATATCCCAACTTCCTTGAGAACAACGCATGACGGAATCCCGACTCATCTTTAAACAACATCATGATTCCTCTGTCCAATTCTTCTTTATGAAGGACGACAATAGATTCTGCATAGGGGGCTTTTCCCATAAATTGATCCATTATTTTATCATTATTCGATAAAGAACATCCTGCTAAGATTGTTAAAAAAATAAGTAATATCATTATTCTTTTCACTTTCCCTCCCCCTCCCTTCTATTGGTAATTCTAACATATTTATTGCCAAATAAATGAATAAGAACAGTTCAATGCGAATACTCTCTATTTAACCTAGCCGATTAACATGTGGTGTATCTTTATTCCTTTTCATTTCAAGGCTAGAAATTCCACTAACCATAAAAAGGAAGGCATTAGCCCAGAATATCAGGATAAAGCCCAAAATTGACCCTGCAGAACCAAACAGAAGGGGCATGAGAAATTGGACGATTTTATTGCATGTAAGCCGAATTCCAAGCACTTCGCCTGTTCGACCCTTGGGTGAACAGTTATAGGCCATTACTATCGAAATGGGCTGGGCACAGCCTAATCCGAGTCCCAGGATAAAAGATATAATGACTAATGCTATGAACTGATCAAACAACGGGATTAGTATGAAAGCTACGGCAGAAACGAATAAACAGCCAACCAAGATCTTTTCTTCACGAAAATTTCTAGCAAGAGCAGGCATAAATAGTCGAACGACAAAGTATGCTGATGCATTTACACTGAGCACAATGCCGATCATGGAAGCTGAAAACCCGATGTGGTCTCCATAAATAGGAAAATAAAATTCATAGATCCCTACACCTGCTAACAGAACCCCACTGGTTATATAGATTTTTCTTAATGGCCTTGATTGCAAGAGATCCAGAAAACGGTTTTGTGACTCCTCTCCACTATCTACTCCAACGGGAAGGGGTAGCACTTTAAATAGTAGAAATAACCCAGGAATCATGGCCAGGCCAGATAAAAGCAAATAAGCAAGGCGGTAATCAAACAAATCAATGGTAGCACCCGTCAATGCTGGACCAATGATACTTGCAACAGAAATACTTAAACTATTGATGGCGAAATTCTTCGTCCTCGTTTCTTTGGTGCTCATGGCACCCATTAAATTCTGTATCGTTACAAGGACAAAAATCTGGGCAAGACCGAATAAGCATTGGGATACGTACAAAATATAGAGTCTATCATAAAAAATATAAGGCAATATAATGGCAATGCTTCCTCCGAACGACCCTAATAAAAGGGGTAGACGATATCCCAAGCGATCAGACATTCTTCCTGCATAAATGGCAAATATCATAGGAAAGAAAGCAACCAAAGCCACGATGACCCCTAGCTGCAAAGGGGTAGCTTGAAGCTGAATGGCATATAAAGTAGTGATCATGGTGTTTCCACGAGTAGCAATATGAAAAGACACAAATAAAATAACAATCAAATATACCATTCATCCACCTAGATTCCTTTTGAGATTAAATAGGAAAAGGCACGTTTTGCCATGGCAAACCCATGACAAAAACGCACCGATCCATTCTTTTAAAAACAAACTCCATATCGTTTTCCAACCGCCTCAAGCTCATTCATTAATTTATGAGATAAAGGTATACCAAAGGATTCTCTCTCGACTGTTCTCTCTAATTCAATCTCGCCTGGCAAATAGATCTTCTCGAACCCTTCCGCCAAAGGTAGACTTCGTATTTCCGCAATCATTTGATCCATTCGGCCTATAAATTCATCCATATCTTCAAATAAATCGGCACGCATAACAAAGAAAAATTGGCCTACATTTTGTTTTTTATCCAAATCTTTATACAGACTGTTAATATACGGGCCAAATGCAGCTCCCGTAAATAAGCCTGATAAGACCTCAACAAGAAAGGCGATTCCATAGCCTTTCGGTCCACCGACAGGAAGCACCAAACCTTCCAATGCTTCAGCCGGATTATTGGTCGGATTTCCCTCCTTTGAAATGGCCCAACCGAATGGGATCGATTGGTTATTTCTCAATGCAATCGTAATTTTCCCTCTTGCGACCACACTTGTGGCCATATCAAATATAATATCTCGCTCGTTCCCAGCAGGGATGCCATAAGATAATGGATTGGTTCCAAGGTAGCCGACTTTTCCTCCCCAAGGAGCCATACTAGGAGGTGCATTGGTCGTCGCAATTGAGATGCAACCATGCTGAGCGGCATACATGGTGTAATCCGCTAACATTCCGCAGTGGCCTGAACCTCTTACCCCTACGACGGCCAACCCCGTTTCTTTCGCCTTTTCAACCGCTATTTGAATGGCTTCCGTCGCCAAAACGATGCCTAATCCACCTTGACCGTCCATTAACATGGAGGAAGAGGATTCCTTTATAATATCGCCTTTTGTTTTCTTGCTTACAATTCCTAGGTCAAGTCGTTTGGCATATATATCTACTCTACTAACTCCATGGGAATCGACCCCTCTAAGATTCGCAAGGACAAGATGTCTGGCAACAATGTCGGATTGCTCTTCATCCAACCCAACACCTAAAAACACATTTTTCACAAACTGTTCTAATTCTCGCTTAGGAACTCTTACAGTAGAATCGCTCATCTTACATTTCAACATCCTCTGCAACCACGCTCTTATTTCTTACTCCCATATAAATACTAAGGGCAATCATAAGGAGACAAATGGATAATAATGTTGCTGTAATGGGTCTTTGGAAAAAGCCAAAGAAATTTCCATCGAAGATGGTTAAGGATTGCATTAAGGTTTTTTCTAAAATACCGCCTAATACAAAGGTTAAGATAATCGGAGCCAATGGGAACTCTGCCTTGCGTAAAAAGTAACCAAGGATTCCGAATACGAGCATGGCACCAACATCAAACATACTATTGTTTACACTATAAGCTCCTAGCATGGAGACGATGAGGATAATGGGGAAAAGCAGTTTATACGGAACCATGGTAACCTTGGCCCAGATCCCGGCCATTGGAACGTTCATGATCACTAAAATGAGGTTTCCTATAAACATACTGGCAATAACTCCCCAAACAAACTCGGGGTTATTTTGGAATAACGTAGGGCCTGGTGTAAGACCATGCATAATAAACGCACCCAATAGAACGGTAATCGCTGGTGATGTCGGAATTCCTAGCGTAAACAAAGGAATCAATGCACCTCCGCAATAGGCATTGTTCGCCGTCTCCGGACCTGCAACTCCTTCCACTGCCCCATTACCAAAACGGGAGGGATCCTTTGCCAATTTTTTTTCTATCGAGTAACTCATGATCGTAGGGATGACAGAATTCGTTCCCGGAATGAGTCCAATCAAAAATCCTAAAACACTTCCTCTTCCGATGGATTTTAAGGTAGGATTCCATTCATCCCGTCTTGGTAATACTCCTTTAATTTTAGGCGGAATTTCTGCTTTTTTATTTAGATTTTCTTCGGCATTCACAAATAGTTCAGATAATCCGAAAAGTCCCATCGCGATGGAAATAAAATTGAAGCCACTTTCAATATTCGGTTCTCCAAACGTAAAGCGTATTACCCCGCTTGAAGAATCCATTCCGACTAAGGCCAAAACTAAACCGAAAAGGGCGGCAATAAACCCACGAAGAGGAGACTTGCCCATTAATCCAACCAGTAGAGTTAACCCCACGACGACCAAGGCAAAAAATTCAGGCGGACCAAACTTTAGGGCCTGCTTTACAACCATAGGACCTACGATGACAAGACCGATAATCGCAAATGTCCCACCAATAAAGGAACCAATCCCGGCTATGCCAAGAGCAACCCCCGCTCGTCCTTGCTTAGCCAAAGGGTATCCGTCCATACAAGTAATAACGGAGGCGGTTTCCCCCGGTGCATTGATCAAAACAGAGGTGATCGTTCCACCATACATGGATCCATAATAGATACCTGCCAGCATAATTACCGCAGAAACAGGCTCCATTCCAAAGGTCATCGGAAGAAGGATCGCGGTCCCAGCTGTTGGGCCCAATCCAGGAAGGACTCCTACCAACATTCCGAACGTGACGCCAATGAGACAAAACAATACATTTTGCCATGTCAGTGCGGTTTCAAATCCACTTAATAAATAACCAAAGGCTTCCATAATCCCCCTCCTTTACCATCCTAGACCATTCACAGGGATGGGAACGTTTAAAAGCGTTTTAAAGACCCAAAACAACGTGAAGGTTACAACCGTGGTAAGACCCAATCCAAATTTCCATTTATATCCACGTAAATAAAGAGCAAATAGCATTCCCATGCTTGCGATGATAAAGCCTGTATAAGGAACGATAACAATAAATAAGCCACATGCAATTACACAAGCTAAAACATTTCGAAGCGATTCGCCCTTCGGCAACACTTCTGAAAAAAGGATGATATTTTTTTTAAAAGAAATTACTAGATTAATAATAGCTAGAAAGATTAAGATCCCGCTCGCCCACATCGGCATAAACCCAGGGCCAGGACCAAATTCACTATAATAATCTAAAGAAAGAGATTGGAAAAAGATGATACTGCCAAAGACCAGGAAGAAAACACTCATACAAACCCCAACGTTTTTCAACACATTCGCTCCTTTCGCAAACAATTGCTGCCTAAGCATTGGGTATCTAATTCAATAGGGTTAAACTAGATACCCATAGATAAATTACCAACCGATCAAGCTCTTATATTCCAAAACGGTACTCTCTTCCTTTTTCAATAACTGTTTAAAGTCTTCACCTTTATAGAAAGCAACGTTTAGACCCATTTCCTCCATTTTTTTAATATGCTCTGGATCTTTCAGTGCTTTTTCGAATGCAGACTGGAGCTTTTCCATCACTTGAGGGTCGATTCCTTTAGGTGCTGCAATCCCTCTGATCGAATAATTTTCTACTTCTCCTACTGTCTCTTTTAAAGTCGGAACATCTGGCAACTGAGGAACTCGCTCATTCATGGTTACGGCCAAAACCTTGATCTGCCCATCTTTTTGTGGCTGTACGACTTCTCCAACCTTAGCAACAAGGATGTCTACATGACCACCCATTACAGCCGTTATAGCTTCACCCGTTCCTTCCATATGAACCGGGTTAATTTGAGTTCCAAATTCTCCATTCAATTGCAAAGATACAAAATGATTTCCTGTTCCTACGCCATTGGTAGTCGCCGTTACTTTATTTTTCTTTGCGTATTCAATCAATTCTTCAATGGTAGAGAATCGATTCTCATCCGCTTTAACCGCAATAACCCCTGCATCGACTACGTGGTTGGCGATATAATCAAAGCTATCTAAATTTTCTTTTCGATTTGCAGTCGGATTAAGGTACCCTGTAATGAGACCAGGGGTATTCACATAACCAATCGTATACCCATCAGCCTTGGATCTAAGCAATTCGGAATAACCCGTCCAACCTCCAGCACCAGGCTTGTTCTCTACTACAACGGGAACTCCTAATTCTTTCTCTAAGTACGGAGCTAGGATTCGAGCACCCAAATCCGTTCCTCCACCTGCTTTAAATGACACTGTCAGGGTAATTGGTTTATTTGGAAATTCATCCTTCTTGGCTTCTTGCTTTGGTTCGCTTGATCCAGCCGCAGGAGTAGTTGTATCCGTACCGCCACATCCTACCAACATACCCACGCTTAATGTCATCATCATGAGTGAAGACCATAATTTTTTCATAGTATCCTCCTAATAAACCTTTATTTTTTCAAACTTAATATGTTTTCCGTTTGATGATGAATCGCCTGAATGACTTCAAGCCATGATTCAGGAGTCTTCCCTGCAAATTTTTCTTTTAAGTTATGTTCTGAAATCTGTTTAAGCTTATCTTTGATTGCCCTAGACATGGTAGCATTAAGGTTGGAGGATTCTAGCATTTCAATAGATCCTTCTAATTCGATGGCCCTCCTCAGTGCATGTATCGAAGTGCCTGTCACCAGTCTGTTCATCGTTTGCTCAAAGGTTTTGCCATTCATAGTTTCACTGATGGAGTTAATCACCATATCATCTACATTAAATTCATGGGCAGCCTCCAGCATTTCGATGAGGAGTGCAGGCATTCCCTTCATGAATATACTGCGGATCAACTTTACGGCAGATGCATCACCTGGATTTTCGCTCACTTTGGTGATCTGCATTCCAAAAACGGACATCAACTGAATGAAGGTATCTGTTCCAGTACCGCTTGCAAGAATCGGAACTTGATGCTTATATACCGGCAAAGGTCCCATCATCGCGGCATCAACAAAGCTAATGCCCTTTTCTTTGATATGCTCGCTAATCTTTCGTTTCGTCTCTGGACTAGATGCCGAAACATCGATGTAAACGCAATCACTTTTGAGATGAGATTTAATGCTATCACTGACTTCAAAAGCTTTATCCGCAGGTACAGCCACAATCAACACATTGACACGCTGAACGACCTCTTCTGCAGACCTGAAAAGCTCGACTTGTGCTGTTTGAGCTCGGTTTTGAACCAGTGAACCGTAAGTCGGATGATTCCACATAGGATCATAGGCAACGATATGTTCTAGCCCCTGTTGTTTTAGCCCTGCCGATAATTCAAAGGCAGCCTCTCCGAATCCGATAAATCCTAACTGCATTTTTTGTTTCGCCTCCACTTTTATAGACCATAATGTTTCATTTTTTCTCTTAGCCAAGGCGGCTCAATGGAGCCGCTTTCAATCCCTTGCTTAAGCTTCAACTCATAGTCTGCAATGGCTTCCATCCGTTTCGTTTCATAGTCTAATTTTTTCTCAGCCTTATCCAATACCTCTTCGATCTTGTCCTTGGGAACCACAACGACCCCATCCTCATCCCCAATAATCAAATCACCTGGATGAACCGTCACTCCCCCGCAAGAGATCGGACCATTCAATTCGCCAGGACCGTCTTTCAGAGGACCATTGGGAATAAACCCTTTGGCGAAGATAGGAAAATTTAATTCAGAAAGAGCTACCTTATCACGAACAAGTCCATCAATGACGATTCCTTCTAGCCCAATAGCCTTTGCTGAACCCGCCATTAATTCTCCAAGATAAGCATTGGACGTATGACCCTTCCCGTCAGCAACTAGGACATAGCCTTCTTTACCAGAATAAATGGCCTGATGAAGGAACAAGTTATCTCCTGGTCTCAAACTAACCGTCATAACCGTTCCAACGATTCTCATACCTGAAGCAACTGGCTTTATTTTGTAATCCATTGATCCCGTACATCCCAAGGCATCAGAAAGCAACGTGGTGTTGAGCTTTGTTGCTCTTTCAATAATCACCTCAGATAACAGTGCTGGTAAGCTAATCAATATGAACCCCCCTCTTAAATTTTTCGTCTTTGTTGTAGTAAATATAACAACATTTATATTAAATGTAATATTTATTACAACCTTGAAAGTATAGTAACATCCTATTGTTTAAAAGTAAATAGTTTTCCGAAAATAAAAAAGAACCAACCCTTTTTCATAAGGATCGGTTCCTCTTTCCTGTCATGTTATTTTTATTACATTTCTCGTGGAAGATAACTCAATGCAAATCCTATCAAGCCAGTGATTGCACTTAAGATAAAGGTGGGTTTAGCGAATAAATCGCTACTCAATATAACCCAATCTCCATTCCCAAGCAGGATGCCCAAAAGCTGATTCATCACTAACATAGAGCCGCTTAGAAGCATGGAGACAAGACTAATTCGAAAAAGCAACACAAGTGTTTTCGCCATGTCAATACTCCTTTTACTAGAAAGGTAAGGGCAATAATCCCATCCCAATTAACCAGCCAATGACCACAATGGGAATGACATAGTAAGTGATCAGAGGAATAAACGTTTTTTCTGGCTGCACTTCGGCGAGCCCAGAGGCAATAAAAATCGATCCTGATGCTGGCGGGGATGACCCTTCTGTCGATGCAAAAGTTAGAATAGCGACCACCGCTGCCACAGGATGGACATCAACGGATGCAAGAGCGGCAAAAGATACCATACCAATGGCTGTTACCGTTGCGGTGGACGACAAAGGACCTGCTACTAACGTTACTAAAAGTCCAACCACTAACACCATGAGCCATTTGGGCACCTCCAGCATCCCAATGATCTGATTTAAGTCCTCTGCCAATCCTAACTGACTAAGGACGTGACTTTGAGCGAAGGCAAATAAGAGAATAGCTCCAATAACGGAATAGCGAGGTATCGCATCCTGCAAAAATTTGGACCAGGCCATTGCATTTTTCGGCAATTTTGACCATCCAACCATCAAACTAATCGAAATAATGAAGATCGGAATCCAAGTAATCAGGGAAATTTCGTTTGCTGCCTCCTCTCCAATATTCACCTCTATTATTTCAGCTACGGGCCCAACCGTCATCACAATGGGAATAATGGCACCCCAAAAAACAAGGGTATATTTGCCTCCTACTTTGATAGCTTCCTTAAACGGAAGGGCTTCATCAATCGGGATGGAAATAATCTTTTGTTTACGGACCAAGTACATGATGAGTCCTATTCGATAAAGCACTTGATAAATACCCGCTGTTAACATAGCCATCCACAACGCACTTTCAGAAACAAGAGCAGCTACAGGGGCAAACCCTAGCATGATAAACATGGAGCTACTAGGCGGAAGTGCTGCACCGAGCCCCCCGTTGCCCGCTACTACAGTAGCGGCTAACTCTCTTCTCCAATTCGATTTGATCATCCAATGTGCTGTAAAGGTACCAGTCGCCGCTGTGTTGCCAGAATTAGAACCTGATAGCGAACCCATGAATGCCGATGTTAAGGTATCAATATACGCAGCCCCTCCTGGAACGCGACCAAGAAAGGCATGAAGAATCACCATCAAGCCTTTCAGAATCTCCGCTTTATCAATGAGATAGGCCATAAAAACAAATGCGATCGCAGCGTACATCACTTCATAAGTGGCAGCGAATACTAGCCCATCCCACATCAGTCGAGGTGCATGAACCCCGCCAAACAAGCTGGTAATAACAAAACCTAGAAGCATGGCCTCCCCGATATTCCTTTTTAAAATCACATTCCAACATGTAATAAACCCTATGAATACTAATAATGCCGATAATGCAATCAACATACTACCACTCCTAGATTTGCAGCCAACAGAATAAAAAAAGAAGGTGATAAGAACAGAAGTTCCCCCACCTGATACCATTTAGGCATTATGATGATAATCTATATCCGTAAGTATTTTATTAATCTCATCCAGACGATGCTTCGTTCGATCCGAGTAATTTATGGCTAAAGCACTTATGAGATAATCAACGACAAACATGGATGCGATTGTAGAATTGTGAAACGATAGGCTTCTAGAAGTACACGGCAATATAACATCCGAATATTTAACCAAAGGAGACGAAAAACTGTCCGTAATGGAAATAACTTTGGCCTCTTTTTCCTTGGCGATCGATACAAAATCAACAATCCTCTTGGCATACCTTGGGAAACTAATAGCAATCACAATATCTGACGAAGTCAAACTAATCACCTCATCGATCCAGTCTGCTTGATCGGCGATAATTAAATCACAGTTACCGAGCAGTCGATTAAGACCGTGCGTCAAATATTGCCCAACAGGAAGTCCACTTCTTACACTTGTACAATAAATTCGACTCGCCGAGGCAATCATATCCACTGTCTTGTCCAATGTTTCACTGGAAATCATCTCTACGGTCATGTGAATATTATTGATTTGCGTTTCTGCACAACGTAACCATAAATCACTTTTATTTAAGTCTTTAATGTTTGCTTCTAATCTCGTTTGCGGAGCAGCTCGATTCCTCAAAAGTTCCTGAAGCCCTTTTTGAAACTCCGCGTAACCCGAATAACCCAAGCTAAACGTTAGTCTCATGATCGTGGTCGTACTAGTTCCAACTAACCCGGCCAATTGATCAACTGTTAAAAAAGCAACATCCATCGGATTCTGAATGATATAATCTGCCACTCTACGTTGTGATGCAGTTAATTCTGAGATTTTATTTTTTAATATCTGTATTGGGTTTTCCATAATAGTCTCCAATCCACTGTGTCTATGTACCTGAAAAAATTATGACAATATCTAACTGGATTGTAACATCTTTTTCTTTTATATAAAAGAATTAATGAAACTCATCCCGTAGTAACTGTACGATCAACCGATAGACCTGGGCATATATTTCTATAAAGCGAGCCTCACCACGATTTAGACCTAACTAATTGTGGTGAGGCTCTGTATTTCATCATATTGAGCAACTTTTCTTTTTCTTTTCTTTTTCTAGGTACATATTATTGTCTGCGATTTTTATTAACTCATTAAAATCAGTTGAATCTTGGGGATAGTTGGCGACACCAATGGAAATAGAGATAGTTAAAGATAGTTGTTTTGAGGTTTCCGACAGCTCTCGTTCAATACGATTTATTAAGGGTAGTATGTTATCTTTGCTTGTGTTTGGAGTAACGATAAGAAATTCATCTCCTCCCCAGCGGATGACGTAGTCCCCCCTTCGAATATTCCTCCGAAGGGTTGCCGCTATACTCCTTAAAACAACATCTCCTTTTTGATGACCGAAGGTATCATTAATCTCCTTAAAGCGATCTACATCTATAACCAGAACACTTATGGACTCATTTTTTCTTCGATCTACTGTGCTGAACAATTTGGGGAGTTTTTCTAGGATATAACGTCTGTTATATGCCTGAGTAAGAGGGTCTTTCTCTGAATAGAACTTCGCTTTATCGTACTGTTTCCCTAACCACCAACCTACTAAAATGTAAATTATAGCTACTAAAACATAGATTTCATCCACATTTCCATGTACATAATAATAGTAAAAAATTAAAAGGGTCCAACTAAAGAATGCAATTACCGCCAAGCTAACTCGACCGAAATATTTCATTTCTTATCAGTCCAATCTATTGAAAAGCCCCCTGTCATTCATGATAACAGGGGGGTATTGGATCTTCTAATACCACAGAGGTACCTACCTTTCCTTCGTCCACATTACGAGTAATCAAGAAGATTTCTTTTTCTGCTTATCAGTCTTTTGAGTTTCCATCTTCTCATGGTATTCCATTCCAAGGCAAGTTGGGCAGCAGAATGGCTCAAACGACTCTCTACCGCACACAATACACTTATTCTTTATCAGGTTTTCTTCCCTGCTTATCATACATATTCTTCCAAATAATCAGAGATTTCTACTAGCTTACTTTGTAGGGCCCATTCAATTGAACGAGGTACCCTTTTTTCTTGTTTTTCTTGATTATTAATGATATTGGATCGTCCGATCTTGACATATCCCCTTTGGTGTTTTAAGAGAGTTACAGGAATATTGAGCTGGTACGTTGAGTGACTTGAAGCATCATGTATGGTCAGTTCATAATGAGGGTAATCTTCTGTACCCGTGTTTCGAAAGCCGTTAGTTTTTAATAATTCATCTAAATAATCACGACGGATTACGCAACTAGAAAACACTTTGCTTTTTCTCACAATCAATCCTCCCTGCTTAATAATTGTAAACCACTTCCACCATTAACTCTAAGTAAATTTAATAGATCAAATCTATCCGCCCCCCTTTTAAGTATAAAACCAATAATACATATACAAATTTAAAATTAAAAATTGAAATAACATTCATTGTGGCTGATGAGAACTAGATCCCTCTGCTTTCTAAGGGATATCTTCATCATCTGCCAA
Organism: Ammoniphilus sp. CFH 90114; assembly: GCF_004123195.1. Lineage (NCBI taxonomy): Bacteria > Bacillati > Bacillota > Bacilli > Caryophanales > Paenibacillaceae > Ammoniphilus > Ammoniphilus sp. CFH 90114. The sequence continues at coordinate 59,429 of NZ_SDLI01000014.1, read as the reverse complement.
ATTTCAACCTAATTCAACTTTTCTAATAGATCACCTGTCTGAATCCGGCTTAAACCGGATAGAAAAGGTCGTACCTTGATCTCCTGTTTCATAATTGATCCATGCATTATGCCGTTTGGCTATACTAAAGCTTACGGCTAACCCCAGACCTTTATTTGTTTCCTTGGTTGTAAAAAATGGTGTTCCTATATGGGGAATGACGTTCTCCTCTATTCCGTTACCTTCGTCTCGAATTTGTAAAACGATCTCTCCCGTAGGAGAAAGGTAAGTATGAATCATTAGTTTTTGACCGGGTTGCATCGCTTCGATGCCGTTTTTAGATAGGTTAAGCAATAACATATTAAATTCTTTTGGATCTATACTGACTTCAAGAGCGTCCTTTAGATTTAACTCTAAGACAATTCCGTGATCTTCAGCTAATTTCTTCAGTGAAGGCGAGATATGCCTGATTAACTGATTTATATCCTTTCTTTCGAGATCAACCCTTTTATTCGGAGCTAGATAGAGAAACTCGCTCATAATCATATTCGCTTGATTCAATTCTGATAGCATCAATTCAATCATACTGTCCGAAGGGCGATCATGACTTGATTTGAACATCTGTAATAACCCAAAAACAGTGGTCATGGGATTACGAATTTCATGAGCGATCCCAACCGCAATCTCTCCAGCAAATCGAATAGTATCAAAAGACTGATGCTGTAGCTTTTCTTGAAAATTTCGATGCATACTCACTAGTGATTCAACCTTACTCCTAAGGTTCTCAGGTTGAAATGGCTTAACAATATAATCAATGGCTCCTATTTCATATCCTCGAGTAACAAACTCCAATTCATCACCGTGCGCTGTGACAAAAATGATAGGGATGTGCTTTGACTTTTCTCGTTGTTTAATCAGTTTGGCCACTTCAAACCCATCTATAATAGGCATATCAACATCCAGCAAGATCACCGCAAACTCAATTTGCAAAGTTAATTTTAGCGCTTCTTCCCCATTCGTAGCACAAATCAAATTGTATTCCGAAGAGTCTAAAACTGCTGTGAGTGATAACAAATTTTCCTTGCGATCATCAACTAAAAGGATATTTATAGGCGAGGTATTTTGCATTTCATCTACCTCCTTCTAATAAGACTATTTTAACTATCTTAATAAAAACTTAAGATATATTGCAATTTTTTACTTTATTCGTCAATGTGGCTGTTTGCAACAAGGGATTTTTAGTCACCTATGTAAATACATTTTTAACATCTATTTTTATTAGAAATAATTCCATTTACTGTAAGATTGACACAAAGGTAGTTGCTTACAAACAAGCCATCGATTTGAAATTATATGAAGATTTCATTATCATGTTAAAAAACGAAATAGTCTAAGAGAGGAACAAGAAATTTGTTTAAAAACTCCATTACTTCAAGATTTTTATTGTAGTGTAGGTGAAATATCTTATGTTTAAATTATCTTATAACCCCATCTATCACAATACTCGCTAAGTTTTGCATTTGATTTTGCGAAGTAAGGAGAGTTATAAAAGGATATGCTGAAAAGAACATGGTTAATTGAACTTCGTAAGTCAAAACAGTTAACACAAGAACAGGTTGCAGCTAGTGCCTACATTGATCGGGGATTTTACACTCAAATTGAAACCGGAACCCGAAATCCAAGTTTTCATGTTGCAATTAACATTGCTAAATCCTTGAATTTCGATCCTTCCCTTTTCTTTCAGGATTTTGTTAATGAAGAAACAAACAATCCAAAGGATACTCCTTCCTACTTTAACAGAATGGAAAGAGGACAGGTGTTGTACTTATATGATCGTTTTGAAAATTACCTAAATTATGCTGTAACCTTCTTATTAATGGGGTCTGAGGTAGGGAGTCATTCGATACTTATTGATGATCATGAGTGTCTTCATCAGATACAAAGAGAGCTAGATAATATACTAAAAAATGTGAATGAACAAAAACTAATCCACCTGTTGAATAAGAATGATTTTAATTTTCAAACTCCTATAGAAATACTGCAACATATCCTTAGTTTAGAATCTAATATAGTGGAAAAATCAATAAGAATATGGATTCAAGGAAATACGGCACTACTAGCTAACTTAGCTGAACTGTTGAACCTTTCAAAAAAATTGAATTTTGAAAGCAATAAAATTTTGTCTGTAACTTCAGCTAATGCGGGAACAATCACGGCTAGAGATCATATAAAATTAATGAGAAATTACCCCTATCTCATGACTGACCATGAAATTGTCTACTCACCCTTGTATTCTAATAATAAGTCAATCATCCTCCCTTCCCTTTTTGTTCAGGAAAATATGGATTAGATTAAATATAGTTTCATAGACTCTTTAGGAAGTGTGGTAATTATTAAAAACATGGTGCAATTAACTGATTATCTGAAACTATCGAATGCAGCCCACATCTTCTACCTTTTCGAAGATAGGAATCTCTATCTTGATAATCTAATAGCTTATGTAAAAGGAGGAATGGAACGAGATCACCACCTCTTAATAATAGAAAACTCTGATATATATAAAGAAGCAGCTCAAAGAATAGATTCACTATTTTCATCTGAACAAAAAAAACGTATTCACTATCTAAATAATTATTTATTTTATCGTCAATATGGTGTCTTCCATACTCATAAGATTATCGAACACTTTGGTGAGATGATTCATTCTTTTCTGAATGAGAAAGATTCTATTCGAACATGGGCGCATGTGGAATGGAATGAACAAGATGACATTATACGAATACTCAAGGAATATGAAGACTTAGCAGACTGTTGCGTAAATGATTTCGGACTCATGTCGGTATGTGCCTACAACTCCTCCGATCTCTGTGCATCTCTCCAAACCAATATGATGCGTAGTCACAAATATCTAATGACTGATACAGAGTTTGTGAGATCTCCCCTATATAAAAATATATAGAATGTTACAGAATTTGTATTATAGGACAAGACGATAGATAGGAAAAGACAGCTCTTCTGCTCTAAGACCAGAAGAGCTGTCTTTTGTTCTTTTACTCCCGCTAACAATCCCCGTCAACCAGGTAGTACAATAAACACTAATTTTGCATTAATTTATTCATTTTTACAGATAATATTATTATTCTAGCAAGGAAAGGGAAGTTATAATGGATCACAATACTCGATTATCTAGTTCCGAAATAGGTGGATTATGGAGTACGTATCAACAAGAGAAAATGTCTGTTTGCTTTCTAACATATTTTCTTCACCAAACTCAAGATAACGAAGTTAAAAATCTTATCCGTGATGCATTAGATATTTCCCAATCACATATACACCAAATTGAAGAACTCTTTATTGAAGAAGATATTCCTGTTCCTCATGGTTTTTCAGATCATGACATTGATTTATCTGTACCACCGCTTTAGCTTTTTCATGAAGAATTTGGATTAAGTTTTGTTTATGGGATGAGTCGAATGGGGATGATAAGCTATTCTTTTATTACTTCTAGTGTAGCTTGAAAAGATGTTCGAACATTTTTTACAAGCTGTTTAAACGAGTCCACTACTATGTATAATGAATCTACAACACTCATGTTATCAAAAGGGATATATGATCGACCACCCATGCTTAATTACCCTAAGCATGTTGAATATATACAAGAAGAATCCATATTTTCGGGATATTTAAGTAAAAAGCGATCTCTTAGCGCATTAGAGCTTACAGAGATCTTCCTAAACATTGAGAGAAATTATTTTGGACTCCTAATCTGTATGGGATTTACTCAAGTTGTTAAAGATGAGGAAATAAAAAGATACTTACTAAACGGTAAACGGATATGCGAAAAACAAATACAGATATTAAATAAAATATTAATAGATGAAGGTCATTTAGGTACCGTTCCTGTTACTATGCAAGTAACGGATTCTAAAGTGTCCCCCTTCTCAGATAAACTCATTGTCTTTTTGTTTCACACACTAAATTCATTGGATATTACATTGATTGGTCACGGATTGTCGATGTCCATGAGAACGGATTTATCTACCATATTCAGCAGGTTAATTGGTGAAATCTTGGTGTATGGAAAAGAGGGATTCGATATTATGGTGAAGCGAAGATGGTTAGAACAACCACCTCAATGACGAATCAAGCAGAGATGATTCTTAATTTACGATACCTTTAAATGCGTATATAAAATGGTTGCGACTTATTCGCAACCATTATTTCTTGTTAAGCTATAAACTCAATTTAATTGAAATAACCTTTCAATATTTGTTCCAATGATTCAATACTCTTTGAATAAATTATTTCCTCTTCAATATGTAATTTTTCTTCTTCATACCTTGGTTTGTATTTGGCAATTTAACCATGCATGAATCGGCAGTATATTTTTCTGTATGAGCAGGTATCATCAATGAATAAAATTTGCATAAAAAAGGGCTGTAATGTGATTACAGCCCTTTAGTTATATTTAACTATAGACTCCCGTTAGTTTAATTTCTCTTTTGAAAATTTGGAGATATAGAACCTTATAAACATAAATGTAAGTAATGGCACAGCTATATTGGGCAACAGAAAATTTATTAGAAAATTGACTTCACTAATTAAAGATATACTGTCCGTTCCTTTCATAGGAAGTAATATTTGTTCCCCTAATGGACCTTTTGAAAAAATGGAGTTATAGGTAAAATTCCATCCTAAATGAAAGCCAATAGGTAATGCCATTGATTCCGATTTTAAGAAAGCATATGCCCAAACGAATCCAGTAATGGATGTCATAATAAAAACAATGGACATTGACACTACATTTCCTAATACACCAAAGGAAAACCAATGATATATTCCAAAAGAAATCGCAGAAAGCAAAATACCTATATTTGCTCCCAGTTTTCGAATAGCAATATACAGAATTGCTCCTCTAAAAATTAATTCCTCAAAAACTACAGATTTAACATTCCACCATATTGAGTTAAAGAATCCAGCGAAGGAAAAAGTAGGGTTTAGTTTCCAGTGTATATTAGTGAGGGTTGAATCAAGAATCTGTATTAAACTGCACATCACTCCTGTAAAAATAAATCCAATAACAAATTGGTTTAATCTACTTCTGAAAGGAGTTAAGCCTAGTGCCAGTAAGTTCTTCTTAGTAAAGAAATAAAGCAGTATCCAAGATAGTATCAACTCAACTATTATGCCTAACAAAATAATATTCTCCTATCTTTGGTTTTTACTACGTTTACTTATTTTACGCTTATTTATGACAACTAATAACAATATTTCAATTTATTTAACTAATCTGCCCAATAGTTAAATAACTGAATACCAAATGTAATTGTATAATAATTCATGTTGTCGAATGAAATATCTCTTTTAACTTTCATAAACATACTAAACAAATGGATAAACATACTGCCAAAAAGTGCATTCCTTAATTGCCAAATACACCTTGGTTCTCTATTTAACGCACCATAATTCTTTAGTTTATTTAGAAACTCCTTTATTTTAAATACAATCTCGTTTAAGAATATTCTTCTGATCAACTCCCTTATTTAGTTAGATAGAAATAAATTAAGTTATCTCTCAGTTCTGATTCTCTTGTAAACCCCAGCTTCTCCAATAATTGAATGGACCTGTTATTTTCAGGCTCGACCGTCCCGTCAATGATATCTAGCGATAGTTCTTTAAAACCAAATTCTAGAACTGCTTTCATGACTTCATACATGATTCCTTTGCTCCAATACCTTTTAGACAAATCAAATCCGACCTCCGCAATTAAAGCCTCATTCGTTTTTCTTAGGTAATGATATCCACACGTGCCCATAAATTCATTAGTAGCCTTACTATACAAACCCCAACGACACCCAGCGTCATCAATGTGATATTGAATGATTTCTTCAGCTTCTTGTATCGTCTTACATGCCTCAATGTCCATAAATGCGGTAACAGCCTCTTCAGAGAAATGTTGGAATACATCATTTGCGTCTTCAAGCGTTAAGATTTTAAGCTTAACTCTCTCGGTTTCTAAAGCATAAGTCATGTTTATTTCACCTCATCTATGAATTCTCCCGTTTTTGCTGATAGAGTACCAAACTTTTCTATAAGCCAATGCCATGTTGGTCTCACCTGTCATAGATATGGATATGGCCTAAATGAATCCCGTTCAAAACAAGAATCTAACTACTCCTATAGTAACTAACACTAAGAGTAAGTCGATCAAGATAGCTGCTAACTCCTAGCATAAATCCCGGTGCGTACATGGCTGGCGATACGTCAAGAATTTTGAAGTATTTTATGCCAAGGATGTTTCAGAAAAAAATTGAAGTAACCCTCCCTATCGTTAAGTAACGAAAAAAAAACGGTTGCCATAGCAAGCAACCGTTCATTAATCTACAGAGGTGAAAATATTATGCAGTAACTTTACCCGCCATTTGACGGCAAGCCTCAGCACACTCTTGACAATGAGCGTCTTTGAATCTCTCGCAGTCAGTAGCACACACTTCACAAATGGCAGCACAAAGCTCACAGTGCTGCTTCGCAAATTGACTGTTACGTGCCATGAGAGCCACTGCTTGAAAACAGACTTCTGCGCAATCATTAAACATTTTCAGCATCGATATTAACCAAATTGGTTCCCCTAACTTGGCATCGGAGTTGGAGTCGATTCCGCTCCATTTCCTCCATACTTTTTATCTATCATTTCTCGAATCGTTTTTAAATCTGTTCCTTTTTCATACTCTTGTTTCGCCTCACGGGCGATATCTACGCAAACCCCTCAGCCAAGACCCATGTTATCCAAAACAGCAACATTATCTTCTACTCTATCGACAAAGCAATGAGTATTACTGGTATGCCCATCTTCCTCATAGCAACCGCAATAACAAGGCATATAGTTCAGAACTTCCGGATGGTCAACAGCGAATTGATATGCTTCTTTCACGTTATCCTTTGGAGCATAAGCTTCAAGTGCGGACCAATTGTTACTACCGAGTTCATATTTCATAACCGGAGCCATAGCTTGTTGGTGTCCTTCTGGGTGTGTTTCCTCATTCGTTTGACTACAACCGGTTATCAACAATAAAAGTACAATGGATGAAACCAATGCTTCCTTCAACCTGATCACTTCCTGTCATTCATTTTCTTAATAGCATCCTTCATCATCATCCTGAATCCAATTGTTGAAGCAATTAAACCAATCGCAGCTCCCGTAAGCGTAATATATAACAAGTTCATTTCTTTATCCCCACACTCTAATGGATTCCCAACATCCAACCATGCTTATCGCTATTCCAAAAAAGAGGGTGCCTTTTTAATGAATGATAGCAATGTTCTCCTATAGCATTTTAACATAAATGTTGTCCCCCTTTTCATTGCTGTGTATAATTAACAAAATTGTCACAGTGAAAATACCTTTTTTATTTACAGCAGACACAATAAAATAGCCATCCGATACGGATGACTTTGGAATATTAATTTGCGCTTATAAATTTTGAGATAATCGTATCATATCTCTGCATTGTATACCGTTCTCATAGATCTCTTCTTCGTAATGCCGTATAAAAAAATCAATATCAACACCAATAATTCTGAATCCACATTTTTGATAAAGAGCTAATTGCCCGACGCTTGAATTTCCAGTGCCAAGTTCAATTGTTTTATACCCTTTTATTCTGGCTGTTCTAATTGCATCCATTACTAATTGCTTCCCTATACCTCTGTTCTGGTGCTGTTCTGCCACTGAAACATTCACTAATTCCACAGTTTCAGGTCTTGTAGGAAGGAGTACATAAACTCCGATTATTTGCCTATCCCTTTCAGCTACAAAACACTCTCCTCTTTTTACATACTCTTCAACGATTTTTGGAGAGGGGTCAGCTAATAACAACAACTCCGTTGGAGGTTGTTCCTCTATTTTTAACTTTCTAATGTCCATACTGCTCCCCCTTATATTCTATGAAGTATACTCTTGGATGAGTTTTCTCAAAGCTCCTTTTACTTCACCTTGAAAGATCCCACCATGAAAGCAAATCAATTGCTCTATATCTAGATCAAGCAACCTCATAACGGACCGCACAGCTTCTTTTATATCCAATGTGTATTGTGGGTTCGCAATATTTAGCTTCCCTGCTTCAAGTACAACAGCATCTCCAGCAATTCAATGTTTTGCTCGATGGCAGGTACAATGAGATATGTCCGGGCATATGTCCAGGGGTATGGATTACTTCCATACCACCACACCAAGTCAAACGCTCACCCGTAGAAACTGTACGATCAACCGATACGGATTCAACTGTGTTCAAAAATGAAATAAATTGTTCGGCATAAGGCTTTTCATGATCAGGTAAAGTATTAAAACTGGACTCCGCTTGCTCAAGCCGCAACGACTTTTTCCTTCCTTCGATATATGGCTTTTCCAGTTCATGAGCAATAATCTCTATATGCGGGTACATTCTCTTCAGCGATGCAAGCGACCCAATATGATCAATATCGTGATGAGTCACGATCAATTTTGTTATGGAAGCTAGAGTGACGTTTTTTCGATTGGCTGCTTCCTCAAGATCAGCTTCAACATTTGGATATCCGCAGTCGATAAGAATCGTATCTTGCTCATCTTTCAGAATAATAGGGGTAATGACTTGCCTTTGTCCGTTATAATCAAATTCAATCTCAAGTAATTGTATGGTATGCATAGTTTCCCTCCGGTTGCTATTTAACCTTAGATACTATAATTAGTGGAAAAATCTTTACAATACAGCTTAAAATAGAGTCACTAGCTAACCTCCATTTAATAGAATAAACAAAAATGGAATCGAGAACATCACGTTGACGCTATCGATCCCTATTATAGAAGTGGTAATCAGTCCTATTAATTGGGGTAGCCTAGATTTTTGGATAACATCGCATATTAAACCATGTCTTGATAGATATTTTTACGAACGATTTGCATGAAGAGACTTGGATTATCTAAAGGTTCAAAGCCATATTGAGAATATAGGGTATGTGCATCATTCGTTGCCAACATAAATCTACGAACCATTTAGACAATCCTTTCCTGCGATAGGGATCTAAAATAAAAACATCCGCTAAGTAAGCAAAAGTAGCTAGATCAGACATTACTCTTGCAAAACCAATTTGCTCTGCCTTTTCAAGATGAGGATTACCCTTATAAACCCCAAAGCATAAGGAAGTATTCTCAATAGATTTGATTACGATATCCCTCGGCACTCCATTTGCTCAGTACGATTCTCTATTCAAATAATTAAAAATGACATCTTTGTCTAATAGATCTTTATCAGTAGAAATTAGAAAACCAGCCAGCATAATGAAAATAAAAGTTTTGTGTATTAAACAAACCTGCCCTTTAGAACAGCAAAAAAGCAGGGGATGGATGCCGACCCATTACCCTGCTATCGACTCCCGATAGCGTAACAGGTGAGTATGTAAGAATGTGGTAAAATGTAGCCTGCTTTTGAATCTATAGAATCACGTTACTTTTATTATGATTAAGAGATGTTCTTTAAAATAAAAAGATTGGTCATAGTCTGAATGAACCAACCCTTTAGTCAATTTTGGATTTATATAATTCTAATTTATTCAAATCTAAAACAAAGTTGTTTGTTTTTAGAATATCCAGACCTATTAAGCCCTTATGATCCTTAGGTAGTATCCCAACATCAATTTCAATATTCTTTAATATAGTTTCATCCATTTGAATTTGATCCATGATCTTGGTGTAGAATGGAACAGATCCCCCAATCCCGTAGGCTTCATAAATGGAATCCCCATTTTCATAAGTAACCCCTATCTCCTCTAAAATGTCAGGACTAATAATGGTATGTGAAGAACCTGTATCAACAATAACATCATCAATCTCTAAAGTTGTCCCTCTAAAAGTCACCTTAATGGAGATAGTGAGTAGTTGTCCATCATAATCTATTTTCATATACGTCTCACTCTCATTAAAGGATCTCGTCGAATATGAATGATACAATTTTCATTTGACGTATGATAGACAATGGTTCCTGGCTTTGCTTGAAAAAATTCTTTATTTGCTTCATCATTGGGAACCACTCGTATAGGTGCAACCTCATCAACAATCTTAAGATTCCCTTCTTCATGAAAGTCCAAAATTGAAATGAGCACAAATTGATCAGGAAACAATTCACGCACTTCTTGCCATTTCATTTGGCATCCCTCCTCATAGATATTATAGCGAAAATTCTATTCCCCTTATATACCTTTTATTGACCCCATGTCCGCTTACCATGGAATGCCCCCCTTTGCACCCCAAATAGTGGAACATATGTCCCCTCAAGAGTTATTAAAGATTCCTGCCCAATAGTTGAGTAATGAAAATGAGGAGCAGACTTGACGACTGCTCCTAGCTAACATTACTGATGAAACTGATTTGCTGATAATGGCTTTTATTCTGAACTACAAGAACCAGCTAACATTCCTCCATCAATGACCAATTCGATTCCTGTAGTGTAAGCTGACTCTTCGGAAGCAAGGTATACAATACTAAAAGCAACTTCTTCAACGGTTCCAAATCGCTTTAAAGGAATATTTTTAGTGTAATTTTTGATGTTCTTCTCTCGAAGTTCCCCTGTTCCTATTACAGGTTCCCAAATCGGAGTAAAAATCGCACCAGGATGAATCGAATTACAACGTATATTATAATTCTTCTCAGCGCAATAAAGTGCAACTGTTTTAGTATGATTACGGATCGCCGCTTTACTGGATGCATATGCAGCAGCATGTGGCACACCAACCATTCCTGAATGAGAGGAAATGTTTATTATAGAACCTCCTGTTTCCTTCATAGCCCGAATACCATATTTGCACCCTAAAAAGGTACCGTCCAAATTAACCGCGTGGACTGCGTGCCAGCTTTCTATGCTGGCATTTTCCGGATCTTGAAGCACTGTACTTTTTTCCTGAAACCCAGTGATACCAGCATTATTAATCAGTACATCTAATCGTTTAAACTGCTGTATGATTTTTTCGATTACGTTTTTCCATTCTGATTCGTATTTAACATCTAATCGCATAAAGTATGCGTCTTTTCCTAATTGTTCAGCCAACTTAATACCTTTCTCCTCATTCACATCAGTTAAAACAACTCTTGCACCCTCATTAATTAAGTGGCGAGATGCTGCTTCACCAATACCACTGGTTGCCCCAGTAATTAAAACAATTTTCCCTGTAACACGACCTTTACCATTTGGCATAAAACCCTCTCCTTATCTAAGCTTATTTACAAAAAACCGGGAAATCTTAAAGCAATATATAGTTTTGATAGTAATTTCATATTAAACAAACGTAAAAAGCCTCCTTATCCGTTTTTCTTGGATAGGAGGCAGGCATACGAACATAAAGACACATTCCTCTTTTGAAAAGAGCAATAATCTTTTTGTTAATATCAAAAAGCCCATACTTATCCTATCCAGAAAACTCGTATGTTTACGATATTTTCATTTTGCAGATAGGATTAGTGAATCATTGGCTTTTGATCACCCTTTCAGTTATTCTTAAAGTCACTTTATCACAGATGTTTGGGGCTGACAATAACTATTTTGGTATCATTTTACTAATATCCCAATATAAAGCAAATCAAAATCCATATCCACGATATTTCCAGCAGATAGAAATAGTAAGTAGCTGTCCATCATCATTTATTTTCAAATGCGTCTCACTCTCACAATTGAGTGTCTTATGAATCCTCTTAGCTTAATAACTTTGATTTGTTTTTTTTTTTTTGACATTCATCAGGGTTGAGACTAAAATTCCTGAAAGTATTGAGATCATCAATTTAATAAAAAAAACGAAAGTAGTCCGAGAGTCTATAAATGCCATGGATAGGCCATCTACAATGAACCATTCAAACCTTTGAAATGTAGTAATGCCTACTACCCAGTCTGGACGACCAACATGATACATGGTTGGAATACTACAAATCAGGTACGAAACAATGAAAGTAATGACAAATTTAAATATAAAGCGAAGGTCCCTCTTATTGAATATAATAAACACACCAAACAAACTGAGTGCAATAACAGTCAATGTGTTAGATACAACGATAAAGCTATCTGTCACTTCACTGCCTTCGATTTTAAAATATAGAAAAATCAATAAGACGCTTGTCAAGAGTAAAGAAAAAGCGAATTTCAAACTACATTCTCCTCCTTGCCTCTTTTATTTATCAGTAGTTGCTGTAGCAGCCTTATGGTAGTTAAATTTTTATTACCATATAAAAAGTAATGAAAAAAACAAGCAAACTAAACAACAACCCTATGACTATTCCCCACACTATAGCCTTCCTTGAATAGCTCTTAAATTCAATGGTGTTCGACTTCGCAACTTTTCGATTGTGAATGACCATGGAAATATTTAAGACAAGAAGAAATAGAAATAGTATATAGGCTATGTAGACCATGTTCCCTTCAAAAATATCAAGTTCCCCCGGAGGACTCATGTATGCATTGAAAGAAATACAGATTGTTAATATAAATTGAAGTCCACTTTGAAGGTGATGTTGTGCTTTCCAAGATGGGCCATACTTTTCTTTCTCAAATTGGCGAAGTTTATGAAGCGGAGGAAAAATAAGAGTTATAGGATCAGTTTTTTTTGTTATAGTCGTAACAAAACCTATAAAAACAAAAAGGGCTGTTGAGAAATGAAAAGTTCGGTTGGATATATCCATTAAGTCAACTAACCAAATAACACCAAAAATTAGGATAATAAAGCCGTTGCTAACGAATAATCGAAACCGCTGCAGATCCCGTAACTCCATTTCATTGAGATGCATATGATATCCCTATTCCTTCCTAAAAGATTCGTACTCTCCACTTTATTAATATATGACGTGAGGTAAGAAAGGAATATTACACTTATAACGAGGTCTATTCACCATACGGCCCTTTAGCTGCACAATATAAAAAAGAGCAGTGGTCACAATTCACTACTCCGAAACTATCCATCCCCGATAGCTGAATAACCAGGAATATTCTCCATTAATGTTTTCCAAGGAAGAAGAAATGTGGATGTTCTTTAAGCGGTCAAATAATACAAAAACCAGACGGCGTGGTTTTGCTCATCAGATGCAGCGCGTTTGAATGTTTCTTTGATGTACGGCTCGTTAGATTTTCCAGCGATGTCCAGATAAAAATCTGTAGTCATTTGTTCATCCTTAAATGATGCTCTAAGACCTTCTTTATATTCAGACTTACATTCTTCGATGATTTGGGGGGTATGTTGCCTTCCAGTCAACGTTACATAAATTTGTGAGAATGCCTTGTAATGTTTTATTTCATCGTTACGGATTTCTAGAATTCGATTTCTCGCTTCGTTATTCGGTGCTAACTTTGCCAACAGTTCGTAGCAAATAATTGCGCTGTACTCCCCGTTTATTGCTTTAGCAATGTCATCAGCCAGCCCGATTGAAGAACGGTTCAATCCTCCGCTTGTATAATACATGGTCATCAGTCTCCCTTCGGATATTTGCCTATCCATAGGATATGATAAACAAAATCTTTGGTACGTTGTCTGATGCTTTTACAGTCGAGGTATACATCTTATTTCCTCTAGTATTTTTTTCTAAGAATAAGGATTGAAAGGCAACCTGCAAACACCGAGATTCCTAAACCTGAAACAACAAACAGTTTATACAAGCTTTTCGCTAAGTCCCATGTTACGTCTGCAATCGTTAACACCACAAACAAGATGACGAAGGTATTCGTCATGGCAACGGTTGATTTATAAGCAATCAACCTTCCGCGTTCATCCTGCCCTTCTCTCTTATGCCACCACCATAAAATTCCTAAAGATGGAAACACCAACGCCATAATTACAACGGAAACCATACCATTGAACACATTCATATCCATACCTTATTCCTCTCCCTCTTCTACATATTGGAAGACTTCGTTAATGTCTTTCTCGAATAAATCTGCAAGCTCAAAGGCCAAAACTACGGATGGTGTGTATTTGTCCTTCTCAATCGAAATGATCGTTTGACGACTCACTCCAATTCGATCTGCCACATCCTTTTGTGTCCATCCTTTCTCAGCACGCAGTACGACAAGACGATTCTTCAACTGCTTTTTAAATTTTGGACTCATGGTTATCACCTCATGAAACCATTGTAAAACACACCAGACAAAAGGTAAAGTATTTTTAACTTTTTGTTCTATGTTTTTTACTTTTTGTTCTGTATTTTTTACTTACTGTTGGCTCACAATCGAATCCTAATAACGGAATAACAAGGTTTATCTTCTTGTAGAAAATTTATATCTTAATAGTAGAAACAAAATAAAATGAACTACCAATACTACAGGAAAGTAGATGTCATTTACCGTTTCTACTTTCAATGCGTACTTTGTTGCTTCTATGCTTCCATCAAATTTAGAGTATTCATCTGCTGATATATTTTCAATTTGTAATAAAACGCCAATAAATATAAAAATTAAAAAGCTAATTAGTAAAAATGAATTATTAGTTAATTTCATTTATGAGTTCCCCTTCTTCATATTAATTCCTTCAATTTTTTACCCTTCATTACTGACGTAAAGAGCATCTCAAAAATTACATGTTGACCGATTTTAATAGGTAATACTCCTTTTTTGTGCAGCAAAAAATCAGGGGATGTTGCCGATTCCGTTTCCCACCAAATTCTTTAGCTGTGTGGTAAATTTCTTATTTACTGGGCAAAATATCTTAAAACTTTCGGGTTGGAGGATCTAACATGTCAGAACAAAAGACTCGTCTTACCGCTTCGGAAATTACCGCACTCTGGAGTGCGTATCAAAATAACACCATGTCTGTATGTGTATTTACATATTTCTTAAAACATACTGTTGATTTAGAAGTAAGGTCTCTCTTAGAATTTTCGCTGGAACTGTCCAAAAATAACTTCCAGAAGGTCGTTGAAATCCTTCAAAGGGAAAATCAACCCATACCAGTCGGTTTCACCGATGCTGATGTGAATTTATCTGCACCAAGACTTTTTTCAGAAGCGATTTACTTATACTACTTAAAAAATATGTCCAAGATAGCGTTATCAACCTATGGAGTGGCTTTACCTACTTCTGCACATTCAGAAGTTCGTGATTTTTTGAGCAAAGCGATAGCTACCTCTACTGAACTATACAACAAAACGGCAGATATCTTACTTAAAAAGGGGTTATTTATCCGGACTCCTTACATCTCGACACCACACAAAAACGATTTCATCACTAAACAGAGCTATTTAGGCGGATTACTTAAGATGAATCCTAGACCGCTAAATGTAATTGAAATTACCCACTTAAAAGCTAACACGGAAACCAATATTCTGGGTCAATTTATATATACAGGGTTTAGCCAAGTAGCGGAGTCAAAGAAAGTCAGACAATATTTAATGAGAGGTAAACACATAGCAAAAAAACACGTCAAACTCTTTACCTCCCTATTAGTTGAAGATAATCTCCCTGCTCCGATGGAATGGGATATGGAAGTAACTGATTCAACAATTCCCCCGTTCTCTGACAAATTAATCATGTTCCATTCATCCGCCTTAATCGCTTCAGGAATATCTAATTATGCAACGGCTTCTGCCGCAAGTTTAAGAACGGATATAGCTACGACATACACTCGAATTTCGGTGGAAGTAGCACAATATGCAATGGATGGAACGAAAATCATGATTGATAATGGTTGGTTAGAAGAACCGCCTCAGAATATTGATCGAAAAGAATTAGCCAGAGTTTAGACACTTATCGCCCCTCCACATTTATCCCTTGTGAAAGGGGGTTATTTTTTTTCGTATTAGAATAATTCCATCTTTGCCTATGACGCAATTCTACATGAATAGCGTACAATATCCTAAGCCTCTCACCAGCGCGCTCATCGTTCTCCTCTTTTCGAAAAGAAACGGTAGAAAAATGCCGTTTCTTTCTCGTTTATTGATGGTTCCAATAGATCAGTCACCAATCCAATCCTCAATCTCAACTGATTTACCCTATATTTATAAAATTAATTCACTATCGCCTACGACATTTGCCTATACCATCATCTCATCGGAATCATATGAATATTGTATAATCGGTTGAAGGGAGGAAAAAATTATGAGCGCATGTGGTGCAGTTGCTGGTTATGGAAGTAGCATTGCGTTTATTTTGGTACTGTATGTCTTGTTGGTAATTATCTTAAAAACTGTGTAATATTAAACCGCTTAGCGATAACGACATCGAGCACAGTACAGACCTTTCTTCTCCTGTTACAAAAAAGTAGAGGAAGCTCTACTTTTTTTGTTTTTTTATTTTGTATGATGTAAACATTTCCCTATATTACATAGACCTATGTCTGTCTCATAAGGATATATTGTTTTTATTCAGGGGCTATCCCTAGGAAAACTCGCCACGAGGCAATCGTTCCATAGGAAAAACCTATCCATATTATAATTTCTATATATTTCACTTATATCATTTCTTATGTAAAAATAATTCCAACACGATATGGATAGGGGATGAAAATGATGAGTTCGATTAACACGTGGAAGCCAGATTCATATGATAATAAACTTGGATTTGTATCGGAATTGGGAAAAGGTGTTGTCGATTTACTTCATCCGAAAGAAAACGAAAGAGTGCTTGATTTAGGATGCGGAACAGGAGACTTATCTAACGAAATTGCTAAAAGAGGAGCATCCGTGGTTGGAATCGATATGTCCCCATCCATGATTGAGAAAGCAAAAACTAAATATCCAGAAATCGAGTTTTACGTACGTGACGCTCAAAATTTTAGCATGGAAGGTAGGTTTGACGCTGTTTTTTCAAACGCTGCATTGCACTGGATGAAGAATGCTTCTCAGGTGGTAGAATGTGTGTGGAATGTCCTCAACAACGGTGGAAGATTTGTCGTTGAATTCGGCGGAAAGGGAAACGTGGAGACCATAATCAAGGCCATGAGCCACATCTTTCAAAATGATTATGGTATTAATGCAAGTGAAAGAAATCCTTGGTTTTTTCCTAGTATTGGTGAATACAGTCATTTACTTGAGGAAAAAGGCTTTCGAGTGTGTTTTGCTCAACACTTTGATCGTCCTACCCTTTTAAAAGATGGCAAACACGGGATTAACCACTGGCTTACTAACCTATGTGATGATTTCTTCAAGGATTTTACGGAATCGGAAAAGATTTTGGTGTATAAAAAGGTAACAGAAACCGTGAAAAAAGACTTATTTCATGATGGCTCCTTTTATGCAGATTACAAACGGATAAGAATTATGGCCATTAAGCCTTAAACGTCATGGCAACAGTCAAGGGCTGCCAAATGCAGCCCTACTTCTTGACCATCGAGAACTTTGTCCTTTTTTTTGGATCTATCCTAAAACCGATTGTCTATCCACCATCTCGGCAAGACAGCAAAAATACGGCTTTAACCGAAGTCCAGTCAAAGGGTACCCATTTAATTTTTGGGTGTTTTAGTTAGAAACATAAGGAATATGATCAAGGAAAACGCCGTGAAAGCTAAGAAGGGAATCGTGACAAAGTCAAACCAGTTTATATACTGGGCGCTGCAAGGAACTCCACTTTTACATGGCTTGATTTCGGCAAATCCAGGGACTTTTTGTTGAAGATAATGAAATAAAGAAATCCCCCATCCGATCATTGCCATAGGTAGAACAAACTTTTTGACTGTCCCGTCGTTTTGAAAAGTCCCAATGCCAAGAATCAATACGAGCGGATACATAAAAATACGTTGATACCAGCATAACTCGCAGGGAATGTACCCTTTTATTTCACTAAAATAGAGACTACCAAGTGTTGCCATAACGGAAACTAACCAAGCGATATATAAAGAATACTTTCTAACGATTCCCATTTTTATTTCCCCTGTAATTCTTTTTCAATCAGACTTTTTATCTTTTCATAGTCAAACGGATCTTCTAGCATGGTACCGTTCACCATAATACTTGGAGTAAGTTGTACTTTATACTCCTTTACAAGAACCATATCCTTTTCCACTTCTGCTATTTCTGTTTCCTTCTCTAAACTTTCTTTTAATTGATTGATATCAATTTTAGGGTAATTGCTTGCCACCTCGATTACCTTATCCTTTGTCAGCCATAAGTCATCATGATTTTGTGTTGGAGGTTGATGATTAAAGATCTCTTTATGAAAGGCCCAATAATCTTCAGGCGATTGCTTAAATACATGTTCAGCGGCAAGTGATCCTGTTTTTGATTCTTCACCATGAAATAATACATTGATATAGGCAAATTTCACTTTCCCCGGTTCAACATAGTCCGCAATTAACTGAGGAAAGATCGTCTCTCCCCATACTTTACAAGCGGGACATTTAAAATCCCCAAACTCAACGACGGTTACTGGTGCGTTAACATCACCGATCAAGGGTTGTCCTTCAACGGGAGGCTGTTTCTCAAAACTTAGATCATGACTCGAATTAGAATCATTGTTATTCATTACTGCTAAAGCAACCAAACCTAAGATAACAACTAGGGTTACAATGACCATTGCTTTGAATGGTGAATTATTTTTTTTGTTTTTCATGGAGCACCTCTTTTATAGTGATTATTGCAAGGTCAGCCTTCCCGGAACCCTGGATACAATGATTGAACTCAAAGCGCCATGATCAGCCATAAGGCAATGCTACAACAGTATTTTAACATAAGGAACTTTAGAAACCCCGTATGTTCACATGTTTGTCACAGTGAAAATAATGTTATCGATAGGCAGAAAACAGCGGAGTATCTAAAGTGTAATACTCCGCTTATAAATATTAACTTTTTAATCTGAGAAGTCTCATGCTGTTTAAAATCACGAGTAAAGCTGCACCGGTATCGCTCATGACAGCAATCCATAACGTAAGCCAGCCAGGGAAAATCAAGGCTAAAGCGACAAACTTAACAATCAATGAGAACCATATATTTTGTTTAATGATTCGTAGCGCTTGGCGACTCAAATGGATGGTGTGAGGAAGTTTTTCTAAGTTATCCGCCATTAAAACAATATCCGCTGTTTCCATGGCGGTATCGGTTCCTGCTCCCCCCATGGCAATTCCAAGGTCTGCGGTTGCAAGCGCTGGAGCGTCATTGATCCCATCTCCCACCATGGCCACTTTACGACCTTCTTGTTGAAGCTTCTTCATCGCAGCAACCTTATCCTCTGGCAACAGCTCCGCGAAATAACGGTCGACATGGGCTTGGGCGGCAATCTTCTTCGCCGTCCCTTCGTTATCCCCGGTTAACATCACCAACTGTTTAACCCCGATATTTTTCAACTCCGATATCGCTCTTACGGTTACGTCCCGAATCGAGTCTGACACACCAATCATTCCTAATAATTTGGTTTTGGTCCCGATAAGAACAATGGTATTCCCTTCCTTTTGCAGAGTTTGAACTTGGCTTTTCCTTTCACTTAATGAGAGATTAAACTCTTCAAAAAGCTTGAGATTTCCAGCAAAATATTCGGTTCCATCGATGGTGGCCTGGGCCCCTTTTCCAACGATCGCTTTAAACTCTTTTCCACTTCTTGCTGGAATGTTATGCTCTTGCGCGTAGTTCAAAATCGCTTGGGCAATCGGGTGTTTCGAATGCTCCTCAATGGTTCTGGCAATGGAAAGCAATTCTTCTTCCGTACCCTCAAACCGGATCACTTGGGACACTTTCGGTTTGCCTTCCGTTAACGTTCCCGTTTTATCAAAAGCAATCGCATGTAAATCGCCCGCTATTTCCAGGAAGGTCCCTCCCTTGATCAATACGCCGTTCTTTGCCGCATTCCCAATAGCGGATACAATGGCAACCGGCGTCGAGATGACCAGAGCACAAGGACAAGCTACCACTAACAATTCTAATGCCCTATAGAACCAATCGCCCCATGTTCCCCAACCCAGGATCGGAGGAAATATCATGATCAATATCGCGATCCCGAACACAATGGGGGTGTAAATTTGAGCAAATCGATCGACAAAAGCTTGAGTTGGAGCTTTCTTTTCTTGGGCTTCCTCAACGAGGTGAATAATACGCGAAATCGTGGTATCCTCCACCAACTTGGTTACCTTCACTTCTAATGAACCACTTTCGTTTACCGTTCCGGCATACACCGTATCCCCGATGGTTTTATCTACCGGAATGGATTCCCCGGTGATCGGAGCCTGATTAATACTCGAAGCTCCATCCAGGATCTCCCCATCGAGCGGAATCTTTTCCCCCGCTTTAATGACGATAACATCCCCAACAGTCACATCTTCAACAGGTTTTCGAATCAACTCCCGGCCCGATTTCACCCAGGCTTCTGAAGGAGCCAAATTCATCAAATTCCGGATCGAATCCCGAGTTTTTTCAATCGATTTATTTTGCAGCATGACGCCAAAAGCGAATAGCCATAGCACCGTGGCTCCCTCGAGCCATTCGCCTATAAAGGCAGCGCCAATCGCCGCCCCTGACATCAATACATTCATATCCAACGAGCCGCTTTTAATAGCATAGAACGCACTCCTGGCCGGTTTATAGCCAGTCAATACAAGGACTATCGCATAGAGCCCCGTAACAAGTAAGGGTGAAGCGTCAAAATAAGAGCCAACGAAACCCAGAGCCAATAAGATCCCTGTGAACGTTACAAGTTGAGTCCCTTCGCCTTTCCCCGTTGACTCTTCCACTCTGCCTTTTCGTTTTGAAACAGGAGTAGCTTTGAATCCGGCTTTCGACACTTCCTTCAGGACCTCTTCGACATTCATCTCATGAACAAGTTTCATCTTACTGGTTGAGAAGTTTACACTCACTTCTTCCACGGAAGGAAGA
Source organism: Ammoniphilus sp. CFH 90114 (assembly GCF_004123195.1). NCBI lineage: Bacteria > Bacillati > Bacillota > Bacilli > Caryophanales > Paenibacillaceae > Ammoniphilus > Ammoniphilus sp. CFH 90114. Next base: position 38,659 of record NZ_SDLI01000014.1, on the reverse strand, counting down.
TGAGTCATATGTTTTTCAAGCGTCACCGCACAAGCTCCGCAATCCATTCCTTCAATAAGAAAAGTTTGAGAATTCCCTTCTGTATCTAGCGGTTCTGCGGAAAATCCCAACTTTTTAATTTGTGTTTGGATATCATCTGTAATCGTTGCATCATCTATAAAGACCTGCATCTTAGCTGTGCTGTAATTCACTTGCACATGATGGATGCCTTCCATCTTTCCAAGGCTTTTTTCAATGGTTAGAGCGCAAGCTGGACAATCCATGCCCTGTACCCGATACTCGAACAATTGACCGTTAGCATCGATTAGATTTTGTAGGGCAGGCTTTTGCACGTCACCACATGAATCATCACTGCAGCATGAATCTTTGGGTTCAGACTTAACCGCAAACTGTAAAGGAATAGGTTCCGAGCAAGAACCAGAATCACAACATACATCTTTTTTTGGATGATTAGACATTTTGATTCATCCCCATATTGGAACTCTCATTGCTATGGATAAACGCCAATTGAATCAATCGTCTTACATGGTCATCATCTAAAGAATAAAAAACTAACTTGCCTTCTTTGCGATACTTAGCCAACCCCATGTTTCGAAGCAAGCGAAGGTGATGAGAAGCTGTCGCCATGGTACAGCCAACAATATTAGCTGCATCACATACACAAAGCTCACCTTCCTGGGATAACGCATAAGCAATTTTTATTCGTGTATCGTCAGCTAAGGCTTTGAATATTTTAGCTACAGAAAGCGTATCTTGTTTTTCAAGGTCTACCTTTATTCGACTCACTTTTTCTTCGTCATAACAAAATATCTCACACAGATCCCGTTCGTTTTTGCCATCAGTCATGAAACCCACCTCACAATCAAACGTTGTTTTGACTATCATTATATTCCTCTTCACCAAAACGGTCAAACAATCATTTGATTATCTAGCCTAAATTATATCAAATTCAGTATCTCTAATAAGCCATACAAGATCATTAGCATACCCAAATAAAACAAAGCTGTGAAGCCTGTAAACGGGTCTAATAAAAAATCTAAAATAGCCATGAATTTTCCCTTTGAAGAAGTAGCCTTTTTAATTTCGGGAATATGAATAAATAAAGAAATGATTACACAAATAACTCCTGCAATGATGAATAAAGTCCCCAATGTTTAATCCACCTAACTTACATTTCATTCAATTAGTATACGGTTGCCATCGCACGCAACCGTTCATGTCTATGGAGGTACCATTTAAAGTGTCCAATAAGTGTAAGTATCACTGATTCCCCATAGAAGGAAGACAATTCCCGCAAGCCATTGTACTCTTCTACCCCACTGTTTGGTTTTCTTGATGGCTACTCGATCTAAACCAAACCCGATATACAATCCAATGATGATAAATAAAGGAACGACGGTTCCTATCGCGAATATGCTATTCATATTTCTTAGAAGAAAGAGGACGTCATCATTGGATTGGAGAGTACCCTTGATGAAATAAAAAAGAAATTAGGTTTAACCTAAAAAAGGAGCCCACAGCTCCTTTTGGCTTTCTTCAACCTGATCACTTGCCGTCATTCATCTTCTTGATAGCATCCTTCATCATCATCCTGAATCCAATTGTTGAAGCAATTAAACCAATCGCAGCTCCCGCAAGCGAAATATATAACATGTTCACTTCTTTATCCCCCAAACTCTACTAGATTCCCAACATCAAACTAATATAACTTTATCACTCATACCCCATCTTAACATAAATCATGTCCACCTTTTCAGTGTAAAAACCCTACCATTTCCTTACCTTCAACAATTTTATTTTCCTGTACATATCTCCAAACATGACGGGTTCGTCAGCTTGGACGGCAACTGAATGAATATATCTAGCGAATGTCTGTTCAAAATTCAATCCGATATCGGTACCTAGTAGCGAAATAAGGGGACGAATCAATTTTTTCCCAACAGATATTTGCTTGTTTTTAGGGGCGAATTTATCGAATAGTAATATTTCTCCGCCTTGTTTCGTCACTCTGACCATCTCTTTCAGGGCTTTATCTGCATCTGGAACCACAGATAAAATAAGACTCCCTACTACTAAGTCAAAAGACTCCTCTTCAAATTCGAGTTTTTGAGCATCCATTTCCAAAAACTCAATAGAAGACTGATTGAATTTTTGTTTAGCTTTATCCAACATATCCTTAGAAAAGTCAATCGCCGTTATTTCATAATCGCGATGTTGAATCCGTTCTAAATCTGCTCCGGTTCCAACTCCCACAAACAAAATTCTTTTTCCTTTAAACAATTCGATATCCTTGACCAACTTTTCCCTTGCTTTAAGAAACGCTCCGGAATTAAAAATTTTATCATAGAATGGAGACCATATTTTATAAATCATTTTGTTCCATTGATTGTTCATTTTTTAACCTCTCCCTATTATATAAAGAATAAGAGTGGAATCGCGGCTACTCCGAGTGCCAAATACATAGGCATCCATTATCGGATGACTATACTTGCATTTCTGCATGTTGTAGTCGAGATTTTTCCACCTGTATTGTGTTATTTCCTTCTCTAGCGTGGTCGTGACCATGATGATGGTTTCCATGGTAAAATATACTATCTTTAAGAATAGTTCAAGTGTTTTTTTCCTTTTCCCTGGCATTCGGATTTCCCTTTTAGGAACGCATTACTTGTCTATGTTATGCTAAATTTGTGTCAATTGCTTTTAAAGAAGGATGGTACAGATGAGTTTACTTGAAAAGTTCTATTCCATTATCATTTTATTATCTGTTGTGCTAGGTCTTGGTCTGGGTAACTTTATGATCGTTGCAAATGATGCAGACCTATTCATTGTTCCTTTATTGATCGGGATGCTTTACATAACCTTTCTACAGATACCGATAGAAGATATAAAAGATTCCTTTAAAAATATTAGATTTACTTATGCAACTGTTATCATGAATTTCGTTTGGACACCTTTGTTCGCGTGGCTTTTAGCCTATATTTTTCTAGCAGAGCATCCAGCCCTTTGGATTGGATTTATCATGTTGATGGTAACTCCTTGTACCGATTGGTACTTAATCTTTACGGGTATGGCAAGAGGGAATGTCGCCTTATCAACGACCATCCTGCCACTAAACCTCATCCTTCAAGTTCTACTATTACCTCTTTATTTACTCTTATTTGGTGGAGCTAAAGGCACAATCGAAATCTCTTTCTTAGTTGAATGCGTCTTAATTGTGTTGATTATTCCGTTGCTACTGGCTTTTATAACAAAATCGATTCTAAGCAAAAAGAAACACATAGAGGATAAAATTTTATCAAATCTAAGCATTTTTCCTATTATCTTTTTAAGTCTCGCCATTGTAGCGATGTTTGCATCACAAGGGAGTTTGTTATTAAATCACTTGGACTTATTATTGAAAATCTTAATCCCCATTCTCCTGTTTTTTGTTGTCAACTTTATGATTGGCCAGAAGGTGGCTAGTCAATGTCAATTTCCTTACGAAGATAAGGTGAGTTTTAACTTAACCACGTTGGCAAGAAACTCCCCGATAGCCTTAGCTATTGCGATGACGGCCTTTCCTAACCAACCTTTAATTGCCTTAACCTTAGTCATTGGACCGTTGCTTGAACTCCCTATACTAGCCTTAGTTGCCCAACTGTTATTACTTCTCAGGAAAAGAGAGGATAAAGAGAAGCACACCACCTAATCTGGGGATGGTGTGTTTTTTTTCAGGTATTGAAGGATTCTGTCCGTTAATTTACTAAATATAAAAGATCGTCCTTAGAAATTAGGACGATCATAACCTTTAGAGAAGAATATTAAATTATTATGTTTTGATTCCATTCAACACAGTTTAGCTTCGGTATGACGCATAAGATTTCCACCCGAAACAATGGAGCGATGTCGAGGATGCTCAGAAAGAATGGAAGACATCAAATTCTTAACTGCGGGTTGTTGGGAAGCAAAAATTTGATCTTTGTCCCGACATAATTCCACGAGCTCCCCTTTCTCCATCACCGCCAACGTATCTGAAATGGAGTAAGCCGCTTTAATGTCGTGGGTGATAAAGAGGTAAGAAAGGCCAAAAACAGACTTTAATTCTCGTAATAAGCTCAAGATATGCGTCTGATTCACCATATCCAAACTACTTACCGACTCATCTAATACAATCAGCTTCGGTTTTAAAGAGATTGCTCTTGCGATATTGATTCTTTGTAGCTGTCCACCGCTGAATTGGCGGGGATATTTTTTCATATCTTCCGATTTTAGCCCGACCTGTTCCAGTAATTCCGCTATCGTTCTTTTTTGCTCTGCGGGAGACAGTTTCTCGTAATTTTCCAAGGGTTCTCCGATAATCTGTTCGGCCGTCATCCGTGGATTTACCGAGGAGTAACAATCCTGGAACACGACTTGAAGATCCCGTCGGAGCCGCATGCGGGTATGCTTATCCATGTTGTAGAGGTCCTGTCCTTGAAAAAGAACCATGCCTTTTTGTGGCTTTTCCAATCCAAGGATCACTCTTCCCAACGTGCTTTTCCCTGCTCCGCTAGTCCCTAGAAGCCCCATGCACATCCCTTCTTCTATAGAAAGGGTAACATTGGAAAGAATCGTGGCTTGTCGTGACGCCCGCCAAAAGAATCGGGATGAACCATAGCTATAAGTCACTTCCTTCACTTCCAGCAAACTCATGGGATCACCCCTTCCTATCAAACTAGCTTCTTGATCTGTTCCTGAATGGGAATAGACGGCCTAGCATTTAGTAGTTTCCTTGTATATTCATGCTGGGGATGATCAAAGAGCTGGAAGACATCCGCTTTTTCTACGATCCGTCCCTTGTAGATGACAGCCACTTCGTCTGCGAGTTCAGAAATGACACCTAAATCATGGGAAATCAAAAGAATAGACGTTCCGCATTCTGAACGGAGTCGATCCAATTGCCTCAGCACTTGCAACTGGTTCGTCACATCCAGTGCTGTTGTCGGTTCATCAGCAATCACAAGGGATGGGCGCAGGCTCATCGATATTGCAATCATGACTCGCTGAAGCATCCCTCCGCTCAGTTGAAAAGGGTACTTCCGCATCAGCTCATAAGGCTGGGGCAGATTCACAGCATCCATCGATCCTGCCGCCAACTCAATGGCTTGTTTTTTGGTCAAATCAGAATGGGTTCGGATCGTTTCGATGAATTGATCACCGATCGTATGCACCGGCGCAAAGGCATTCATGGGATTTTGCATAATGAAGCCGATCTCTTTCCCCCGAATGGCCCGCATGTCCTCCGTCGCCAAACCATTGATCTCACGGCCATGCAATCGAATACTTCCTTCCACACAGGTGGTTTTCCTATCCAGAAGCTGTAACAAGGACATACAGGTAATCGTTTTGCCGCTGCCGCTTTCCCCCACAAGACCAAGGACCTCACCGGGTTTGATCTCAAAATCAATATCCTGAACCAAGGGAAGCATTCCTTGCTCCGACCTTACCTTGACGTTTAAACCGCTCACCTGCAAAACATGGCGATGTTCCTCCATCATTAGCCTCATTCCTTTAATTACGTCGTTTTATGCCATATCGGTCGGATAAAGCTTCACCCAACACATTAAATGTCATGACAACGAGCAAAATCATGATACCTGGATATAGCATTAATTCCGGATGGCTCCGTATAAAACCTTTTCCTTCATGAATCATAGCTCCCCACTCCGGCGTTGGCGGTTGAATACCAAGCCCTAGAAACGACAAGGCAGAAATATCCATGATCGCCCAACCCATCTCCAGCGTCCCCATGACGAGAATCGGAGGAAGCACATTCGGAATCATATGCCGCCTGATAATTTTCCATGGCGAAGAACCGCTGATTCGAGCTGCTGTAATAAAGTTCTGCTCCTTCAGACTCACAACCATGTTGCGGAACATTCTAGCATAATACACCCACTGCACCATCATTAACGCCAAAACGACCTGCCACAGTCCTGGTCCTAATAATCCTACAATCCCAAGTACGAGCACGAGATTCGGGAACGCCATGACCCCCTCACAGAACCGCATTAATATAGCATCCACCCATCCTCCTTTGTAACCTGCAATCGTTCCAACCAGCAATCCGATCCCTAAAGAGGCGATGAAAATTAAGGTGGCAAAACCCAATGAAACACGGGCTCCATAAAGAATCCGCGACAGCGTACAGCGTCCCAAATGGTCGGTGCCTAAAGGATATTCCCACGAGGGCGGATGCAGCTTCAGCGCCAAATTCACATGAATGGGATCATTTGGAGCAATCCATGGGGCCATAATGGTCATGACGAATAAAAAAAACAAAATGACCGAGCAAACGACCACGGTCTTCTCACTTTTGAGGACGATACGAACACTCGCAATCAATGGTCGGTCCTTCCTTTCCATGAAATACGGGGATTCATGTACAATTGCACGAGATCCACAATAAGATTGCATACAATGAATAAACAAGCCGCCAGAAACACGTAACATTGGATCACGGGCAGATCGCGATTAAAAATCGCATCGACAAAATAGCGTCCGAACCCTGGCCAGGAAAATACTTGCTCCACGATAATCGTTCCGGTAAGCAATTTGCCCATATTCATACCCAAGCCTGTAATCACCGGTGAAATGGCGATTTTCAGAACATGCTTGACCATAATGACTCTTTCTTTAATTCCTCGCGTTCTCGCGTATAAAACATAAGACTCTTGCATTTCTTCCAGTACACTTGCACGCAGTAGCCGGGTATAGATCGCGATCAACGCCAAAGATAACGTGAAGGTCGGAAGCACTAAATGCTGCCACGAGCCTCTTCCTTCGACCGGAAATAAATCGAGTTTGACCGAGAAGAAAAAAATCAATAAGTAACCGAGCCAAAACTGCGGAATGGAAGCACCAAAAAAAGAGAGCAGCCTGCTGAACGTATCAATCAGGCTGTTTTTATATACCGCTGACAAGAAACCTAGTGGAATACTTATAAGAATGGATACCAAAATACTGCTAACGGCGAGTTGAATTGTTGCAGGCAATCTCGCTGTTACCTCATCCCAGACCGGCTCATTCGTAAGATAAGATTTCCCGAAGTCAAGTCGGGAAATCTTAATGACCGTTTGAGCATACTGGATAATCAGAGGCTGATCCAAACCGAATTCTTTTCTTTTCTCAGCTAGGATTTCCTCCGTCGGATGAATACGGGCTGCGGTTAAATACGCTTCGGCAGGGTCCACTGGTGACATCCGGATAAGTAGAAACATGATGAGAGTGGCAAAAAGAACAATGGGAATGATAGCGAGAATCCGCTTTGCGATATAGCTAACCATGGATGGCCTCTCTACCCATTAGTTGCTCGTATCAATCCCGTAGAACGGGTGTTCATCCCGATTCGCCGGGAAGATAAAGTTTGTCACCTTATCATGATAAACAACGGTTTTCTTAATGTAAGAAACGGGCACGATCGCTGATTGCTCCTGCAGAGTCTTTAGGATGGATCCGTATAGCTCTTGACGCTTTGTCTCATCCGTAGAAGTAAGTGCCTCACTGACCTGTTGATCCAGCTCTTGTTTCATAGGCAGGTTGGTATGGGCTTCCGAAACCCCCCATCCTTTTTCAGCCACAACATTAATGAAAGAATGCGGATCATAAGGCGCTCCGTAGTTGGTCCAGAAGTCCACGTCAAATTCACCTGCTCTGCGTTTTTGGATTTGAACCGTCAGTTCAAGACCCGTAATGTTCAGCTTAACACCAATGGCCGCCCATTCGGCTTGCGCGGTTTCCGCCATCGCTTTTTGAATCGGGTCCGTCTTATCGTAGATTAATTCCAGCTCAAGGGGTTGGCCGTCCTTCTCCCGTACGGTTTTTCCAGCAGGCAGCTTCCAGCCCGCTTCTTCAAGATAAGCCGTCGCTTTTTCCACATTATATTCGATTGGCTCTACATCAATATTGGTATAAGGGAAGTTTTTGGATAGAATGTTATCCGCTTTTTCCTCCAAACCAAGTGTGATGCCTTCCACCATGGCTTGTTTGTTAAAACCGTGATGGAGAGCTAAGCGCACTCGCTGATCAGCCAACTTTTCGTTTGATGAATTTAACAGCATGCTTCTGGTTCCCACAGGCTGAGACAGATCTGTTGTGTATTTGCCGGATTCTTTCAATTGATTAAAGGAATCCATACTGATGACGCCTTCCCCATAGATCAAATCCAACTCGCCTTTCTCAAAGGCCATTACACGCGTCTCTGGGTCTGGAATGATCTTTACGGTTACTTTTTCAATCTTAGGACTCTCTCCCCAATAATTCGGGTTCCGGGTAAACACGGCATATTCGTCTTTCTTATAATCGGTTAGCATCCAAGGTCCAGTTCCGACTGATTCTTTTACTCCCTTCGAAGTGTCGCCATCCTCCGGGAATCCGGCTTCACCCAGGAATCGAACCGGGCGAACTAAAGATAAATCCTGCAATGCCGGGTAATAAGGCTCCTTTAACGTCATTTTGAATGTCAGCTCATCCACAGCCTCGGTCTTATCCAAGGCATTGATGACACCAAGCCAGCTATGTGATTTGGAGTTTTTCATCACTGCATCAAAGTTCTTTTTCACGATAGCCGCGTTAAAAGGCGTCCCATCCGAAAACTTCACATTGGGACGGAGCTTGAAAGTGTACTCTTTGCCGTCCTCTGATATCGACCAGGATTCAGCAAGATGGGGGGCCAGCTCGCCTCCTTCTTTGTAGCTGATCAAGGGTTCAAAAATCATCGATTGCGCAATTAATTGCGAAGGATTGTAAACATGGGGATTCATCGTCCCGATGTCCCGCGGCCAAGATAGTGTGACGGACTTCTCTGTTTGCTCTGTTTGTTGTGCTGCTTCTTTAGCTGTCGTTGTCGTCTCTTTCTCGGAGCATCCAAGTAGAGCGGCAGACATGAGAACACTCATGACGGAAACTAAAATAGTCTTCCTTTTGAATTTGAACATGATGGAATAATTCCTTTCGAATGACATTAATAATGATTATCATTAATTCTATCGATGAGTTGTTTTATTGTCAATAATTTTTATTCTCAATTAAGAAAACTAGCTTATACACTCCTAATAAAACCGTTGCAGATCCCGCAATTAGAGTAAACCAAAAAAAGAAGCAGCACACAGCCGCTCCTCCACCATTTTTTCATCTAGAAAACTAATGACCGTTATAGCTTGAGCTCTATTAAGAGGTTCATAGGGTCGGAAGTAGCCATCAGGAAAGCCCTTCATCATTCCGTCTTGCAAGGCAATTAGACAGAAGAACGATTCCTTATGATTCATCTGTAAATCCTTGTACTTTACCAAATTCTCTTGAAGTATCTTGTCGTTAAGCTTCAAATTTCTTTGCCCCATCGTACCTTCCGGATGGAAAGTTTCGAAGAGCGCCGCAGCTTCCCACCGTTTAGAAGGTTGATTAAGGAATGGACCGACTTCATTCTTATTTTTAGGTAACTCCCATAAAGTTTCCAAAATCAATAGCATCCCTTGATCTAAATACCCTTCCTTTGCTAGCCAATGGTTCACCTGGGGTGAAGTTGAAGATGGCTTTAGGTTCATGAACTTTGCTACAAGAAAAATCAACTCGGCTTTCGATATGCTTTGATTGGGTCTAAAGGTTCCATCCGGGTATCCGCTAACCAGACCCTCCCCTACATAATAATGAATCGTATCTTCTGCCCAATGTCCTTGAGAATCTTTGAATTGAGGAGCAGCTTGGGTTGAGTGAGCGGCCATCGAGAGCAGAAGCATAGATAGTATCAGTAATTTTTTCATGGTTCTCCCCCAATATAATATGTATCCTATTTAGTTCTACTATCAAACTAAGAGCAGTCGATCGAACCTGTTAGATGAATAATGGAGTAGGTGTTGTTCAGCAATCTTGCTCGTTTTTTGAGGAATTAAAAATGGCTGCCGAAGCAACCACTATTGAAGCAACGAATTCAAGTTAGTTATACGTAAAGACTTACACATTAATTGCATATTATATAAATAATGTGACAATAAGTCATTATTTCTTACCTTTTCGTTCTAAAAGTATAGGTGCTATATTTAGTAAGATAGAAACCATTGTCAAAAACCATAATGCCCTTTCCATACCAGGAACTACATCTAATAAAGCCGACCAATCTTCTGCTTTTACCCACCCAGATACAAGACTGTATTCTGCACAAAGTGTTAAGGCTGTAAATGTTAATCCCATCGCCATAGCAAGCTTATAATCCTTTCCTGTTGTATACATATAAAGATTTATAAAAGTTACTACTATTGCAATAACCCCTAATATTACCCACATAACTATACCTCCATATATTTTTATTTATGTCGTGTAATAATATATTTTATAGTAAATGCTCTTCCTTTTATGATTTCTTATTGAACAAACCTCTTTAACAAAAAGAATAAGCAGCGATGACAGACTGCTTCTTTACAATCGATCTATAAGAAATATCTAAACAAGCTCATTATTTCTCTAGTTATAACGCTTAGTAGATTTAGAAAAAACTGTTGCCAAACTATCTATAACTCCCTATGCTTACGGTGAAAATAGAGTTGGAAGAGCATTTAAAGATCAATCCTTGAAATTGGTTTCAAATATTTTTTAGGATAGATAAGTAGGGATAGAAACTCCATGCTTGATGTTGCGTGCCATTGCTGAAGGTTAAGAAGATCCTGATTTCACCTTGTGCTGTCCGAATGAGGCTCGGATTCCGACAGACTCGAGCTTTTTTCACCTTGCGCTGTCCGAATGAGGCTGGTATTCTGACAGGTCCGAGCTGTTTGGGGCTTGCCCTGTCCGAATGAGGCTTGCCTTAGCCTCTGTTTAACTGCCTCTTGGGTTAGGTGCACTTATTAGTTAAGCTGGAATAGTTCCCGTTCCATTTTGACTGTCTTCAAATGGTAATAGCGAAGTCGTCCATCAGGACCTAACGAGAGTTTTTACCTCTTCTAGATTATTTTGAACCTCAGTTAATCCCTCAAGAATAGCATCATTGGATTCCATCTTTACTGCCATCCAAGCGAGTTGGTTAATTTGTGATCGAATATCATATAATAACCATTCAATTTCCACATAACCGTTTTTGTTCTGAACCATTACTAAAAACCTCCAATTGTTAATATTTCATATGTACCCCATATACTAGACAATAGCCAAATTACTGATATTAGGTTCTACCGTTTTCTGACTTGGTCAATCCCTCCGCAATAAATTGAATCATATGCTCTATTGCTGCGGGAAACACAGCAGCACCCACTTCCTGTCTGATTAGAGGAAGCATGGATAAGCAACGATGTATACCCATGACAGTTTCAGGGTCAATGGGGATAATTTTTTTTTCCTCTTGAAGTTTTTTAATCAGAGGTACAAAAGTTGAATTATCTTGGTTTATTAACATACTTAATTTTTCAGGAGCTAATTTTCGTACAAGCTGTTCCATCTCTTTTTTTTCATACATATTTCGATGAAAGGGGTTCATCTCAAAATATCGAAACGTACCACGACACACCTCAATTAGCATCTCCTTTGCATCGTCATACGACTGCATAATTTCTGTAAGGAATTCATTAAATTTAGCCTCCTCCTTCAACCAAATCTCAAGATATAGATCCTCTTTTGTTTCATAGAAAGCATAGAAAGATCCTTTAGATATCCCACAAGCGGTTGCTATATTATCAATCGTTGTCTTTTTTAGGCCATATAAAATAAATAGCTCTGTGCCTTTTTGGATTAAGTTCTTCCGGATATTCACTTTTTCTAGTTCATTAAATCTAGGCACTGTCTTTCCACCCATTTTCTTTTTAATAGTTAGATGGTATCCTTGAAACATTTCAACACCAACATAAACATATGACTAATTTTTAAATTTGGTCATAAAAGGATTATAACTACCCTAGAATAATTTGTAAATACATGTGAACCGATTGCCAATCTTCGAAAAAGCAAATACCCTGAAAAGAAGCTGTACTCATAAAGGTGTTTGGGTCACGATTGGTTAAGAAAAAGACTGTACATACGTTTCTATTCCTACCATAAAAAGATAATGCCCCCTTATATTAGGGGGCACTGCATTCTTATTAGCAACATCCTATTAATTTTTCCGTACCATTACAAGACACACTCTTTACTTGAGTGCTTTTTTTATACTTAGCCGCAAAGAATTTTTTCAGGTTGTCAGGAACTACATATGAATCCTTCACTTCGTTGTTCTGACTCTCCTTAGCACCATATACTTCTTTTAAGATGGCATTCATGATTAGTGCTTTAGGGGCTTCTGTATATTCATTCCCTTCATAAACCCAGACCCGACAATCTACATTGGTTCCCGTAATCGAACCGCAGGAATCGCAGCTACTTTCTTTTGTTGTTAAATCGATATCCTTTCCGTTAATTCGAATGCTAGGCGAACTAACGAATTTCAATGCTTCTGCCTGTTTTTCGTTTTCAATCAGGATGCTATTTACTTTCACATCGTATCCCGTGGTAGTCAGGAGACTTACCACCTCAGTCATCACCTGATCTAAATTCTCTTCTGTTCCTTTGCAACGAGTGCAAACATCCAGATCGATATACATAAAATCAATGGTTAACTGTTTACTTTCCTTTTGCTGAGCAACTTTTTCTTCGGACCCGCATCCACAAGAGTCGGATCCTTTGGTTTTGTTCATTTGGCAACTTGACATAATTAAAGCCTCCTATTTCCTTAAATGATTACTTTCACTTAAGAAGACGGAGGCTATTTAAAAAGGACGCAGCTTTAATTCATTTTATCTCGAATTTCTTTACAGGAGCAATTAGCCTTATTCACCTCATAATCCAGGATATTTCCTTGATTATCGAATTCCAAATGGCAACATTCCAAAAGTATATGTTTTAATTTTTCTCTCCCTCGCTGTACCCGTGACTTGGCCCCGGAGAGGGAAATGCCTAATTTAGCAGCTAATTCCCTTTGAGTCAGATTTCCATACTCAGTATGTAGAAGGGCTTCTCTATCATTTTCAGGGAGTTGTTCTGTCAAATCTTTTAACCATGAAGAGACAATTTCATTTTTATTTCCATCGGCAGGCAAGCTGTTCTTATCTATTAACTTGTCCTCTATCTCCACAACTAACAACTCAAATTGGTTCTTCCCGCGACTCCGATAAAAATCTATAATCGTGTTCCTGGTTATTTGAAACACCCAAGACCGCAACTTATCTTCTTCTTTGAGATTGGGTAGATGATGATGAATTTTGATAAAGACTTCTTGAAGAATATCATCGGTATCTTGTTCGTTTGATACACGGCTCTTAATGAACTGCTTGAGGATGTTTCTAAAATCTTGCCAAACCGTAACAAGATTAACCTGTTTAATATCAATCACCTCTTTATTTTAATCCATTCCAACAACACGACTTCTTCTCTCGAGAAGAACTACATCACGCCAAATTCCATTCATCTTTCCTATACGTTCACGTCGACCTACTTCTCGAAAATCATGCTTCTTATGTAGTTGTATACTGGCTTCATTCTCAGGGAATACTCCCGCATTTAGAGTCCAGTATCCTTTTTCTTCTGATTTCTTAATTAGTCCGTTTAATAGCACGCTTCCAATGCCTTTACCCTTAGCTTCTGGATGCACATAGACACTTACCTCACCGACCCCAGCATATACGCATCTGTCGGAGACGCGTGACAATTTGCACCACCCTAATATTGTATCTCCATCATAGGCTACTAAAGAACACCCCATAACAGCACTCGAAATCCATTCTTCATAGGGAGGAGACTTGACTTCAAAAGTGGCATGTCCAGTAGCGATTCCGGCTTCATAAATTACTTTGCATTGGTCCCAATCCTTCTCTTGAATTTCCCTTATTAAATACATCATTAACACCTCCAACCTTTGTGTTCAGTTTTATATTATAAAGATAATATTAATTCATAATTTCGTATACCCCAACCTTATTGAGCCATCGAATCCCGGAGGAAGCGGTATAACCACTTAATGAAACCATCAGAAACTATGCGGTAAATTACATGGTTTAGATTACACCCCTGAAAAAGTAGCAACAACTACAGCGGTAGCAGCTTAATTTTAAGGTACTGAAAGAAAGTTGGCTTATTCGTAGGATTTCAACAGGGACCAGATGTACTACATAAAAGGTCACTGATCCGCTAAGCAATGGGAGGTAGTAGTTGTTATTTGGAGGAAGTCTTGAGTATTCTTCTAAATCACTTAAACTTCCTTGAATAGATAAATTCTGTAATCGGTAACGTAACAAAAGTTAGACCGACCATGATGAGTAAAGGATAATTATCAATGTCGTTCAAATTAGATACACCTTCAGAAACAAATAAGATGAATGCTGACAAAATCATCAAAGCAAAATACCCTATCTTCGCACTCTGTGTCTGAATATGCCTATCTAACTCGTCTTTTTCTCCCCCTCCTTCATGTTGTCCCCAAGTAATCCAGTTAAAAAAATAGGATAGTAAAAGAAAACTAAAAAATATAGAACCTCCATCAATAGTTCCAAACCTTACCCATTTGTATAAGGAAAATCCTGAAACAATAATAAAAGCAACAAAGGCTAACATGCCCATGATTTTTTTTGAACTATCCATCCCTTTTCTCCCCATCCTTTCTACTAATAAATAATGACTCCATAGTTACTCCTAAAACCCTTGCAATATCAAAAGCTAATTGTAAACTTGGGTCATATTTATTGTTCTCAATAGCGTTAATCGTTTGTCTACTTACACTGCATAGTTCAGCTAATTTACCTTGTGAAATACTCTTCTTTTCTCTGAACTCTCTTATATTATTTTCCATCACACATAACCACCTATATAAATTCGTCAGGTGTAAAAGGTTTTTTACACCTTGATTATAAAATATGGCAATCAGGGTGTCAAACATATTTTACACCTTGATTACCTTGTTTTTTCTTAAAAAATAGACTCCTGTTAGTGAAAAAGGCTCGTATTCTGACAGGCCCGAGCTGTTTTAGGCTTGCTCTGTCAGAATCAGGCTCGTATTGCAGCGACTGGCCCCAGATCCTCATTAGCTAAATACCAAAAACGGTTGCCGTTGGAAAGCAACCGTCGTGTACTATTAAGTCCCCGTTAGAACCCCAATGTTCAATCACCCTTACTATTTGTGTACGTGTCCATCTAGATTCACAATGAAGGTAGCCCATCCTCCGCCAATGAGGATTAGCTCTCGCCATGTGACCATACAGGCTGATCTGTCGCAATGGTCCAGAATCTTCTCAATCAAGTTGAACATGGTTTTATCCCCCAATTCACATGAACTGGTCCACCCCACAAAGGGCATTCCAGATCCGTTCCACATCTTCGCCCTTGGTCCGCCAATTACTGAATGCAGCTCGAATCCCCGGTATTCCCTGATAAATAGTAGGTGTCATAAACACATGACCTTCTTGGTTCAGACGTTCTAGAAAACGCTTGATATCCTCAAAAGTCATAGGTTTATCCCTCATTGCAAGTGTAAAACATACTACATTAAGTTTGGTAGGCGCTAATAACATAAATGTCTCACTCTCTTGTATTTTCTGTGTTAATAGCTCTGCCAAGTAAGCGTTACTTTCTACGAGCTCTTGATACCCGGTTCTTCCATACGCCTTTAATGTAAACCATGCTGGCAAGGCACGAAAACGTCTAGAGTTCTCAGGAGTAAGATGGATAAATTCCGGATGTTCAATCGCGTTCCCTAAGTAGGCTGCGTGGTTTTGAAAGACTTCCACCTGCAATGGTTTATGCTTACTAAACTGCATAGCTGAATCATAAGGAACATTTAGCCATTTATGTGCATCGATCGTAATCGAATCCGCTTGATCCATACCTTCTACTAAATGACGATATTTCTTAGAGCAGGCAGCAAATCCACCAAATGCAGCATCAATATGGAACCAAAATGAATACTTATCTTTTAATTGTCCAATGGCGTGTAAGTCATCATAATCAACAGTGTTTACGGTTCCAGCATTCGCTACGATGATGCATGGTTTATTTTTGTTTTCCTCCAAAAATTTCTGAAGCTTGTCTATATCTACAGCCTCTCTGTTTGGCAAACAGGGGATTAAATGAACACTTTTCCTCCCCATCCCGAGCATCGACAGAGACTTGTAAATACTAGAGTGTGGTGCTCCACTTACTACTTGAATGGGAGGTACGTTATATAAACCCTCTTGAGAAATATCCTTTGCGTACTGGTGTGCAACCCATTGTCTAGCCTGAGCTAGACCAACAAAATTGGCCATTGTTGCACCCGAAACAAACGCACCGCTAAATTCCACTGGCAGGTGAAAGAGTTCCCTCAGCATGGAAATCGTTTCAATTTCCATTAGGCCAGCCGCAGAATCCTCCAAACCTGTCACGTTTTGATCGTAAAGACTAACTAACCAATCTCCCGCCATACTGGCAGGTGTAGTCCCCCCTGTTACGAATCCTAAATAACGAGGGCCTACACTTCCACTTAATTGTTTGGAATAAGTAGACTGGAATTGCTCGAGAACTTGCAAGGCTCCATGACCTTCTATGGGTAATCCATCATAAAGGTCTCTATTGGGATTGACCGATGCAGGACGAAAATCTAATTCATCAAAAAATTGCGTGGCATGTTGAACGACACGATCAAGAATGTTTTTGATATCTTGCTGATCCTCTTCCATTTTCCTTACCATTTATGTTTCAACTCCTTTATAGTAGGTAATTCTCTGTATTAGTAGGGTTTCACGACTGAAATGATATCCCTCGTCCCCCCTTCGTCTATTAGCCAACTTTCTCCCTCCAATTGCCAATGTAGGGGCGAGTGTCATTTATACAATAGACTGTAGTCAAAATACTAAGGAAGCCAAGTACCCAGCATCAGAACGGAGAAATTTCTTAGTCCATTCCATGATTCCATCATAACTCTTGTCATACTATTCAGTAAAATATTAAAAACCGATCCTTTCCATCGATAATAAAGATGGCAAACTCAAACTCCAACAACAGAGAGGACTTTATCCACCCTTTCTACCTGGTATAAGAATGAACTGACCTGGGTTAATGCATAATATAGACTTGCAAAAAGACTACTCAGTCGTTAAAATAACAGTACATAAAGACGGGGTAGTCTTTTATAATTTCAGGAGGTCATGAACATGCCCAAAGTATCAGATCAACATAAAGAGCAACGAGCCAAATTAATTTTGCTCGCGGCAGAAAATGTATTTAAAAGAAAGGGATATGAACTCACAACGGTTCAAGATATTTTAGACGAAGCAAAGATTAGCAAAGGCGGCTTCTATCTCTACTTTAATGGAAAGGACGATGTGTTCGCTGAACTTGAGAAGCAGTTTGAACTATACCTTTTTAGTAGTAAGAAGGAACATCTTAATCCCATTGAACAATTAGAAGCCTTGATTCAGGGAGTTATACATGTCATTAACGATCTTGAGAAAACCATTTATCCCATTCTGTTTGAATATTACTTAGAGTCTTACCGAAATGCAGAGAGAAAAGAATCTCTAGAGCGACGTTATGAACGTTCATTAGCAGAAATCGTATCGATTCTAGAGCGTGGAATGGAACAAGGATTGTTTAAACCACGAATATCCACTACCTCCATCGCAAGAATGTTGATGACCTATCTAGATGGTCTTGTTTGTGATTCGATGCAACTTGGAAAAGAAAAGATTCATTTCGAAGAACAGGTCCTGGTGATCAAGCAAATTATGAACGATTTATTAGGAAAGGCGGATCAACGATGCTAATGCTAACCCTAAGTCTTCTTTATACTGGCAAGGAGTTAAAAAAACGCGACCTGGAGGCATGTAATCCATGAAATTTGACAATAAAGTAGCTCTAATCACTGGTGGAACATCGGGCATTGGCTTTGCAGCAGCGAAGCAATTAGCAGAAGGTGGCGCAAAAGTTGCCATCATCGGAAGAGATCAGAACAAAGGCGAGCATGCCTTAAGTGAATTAAGGAAAATTCATTCCGATGTCATGTATCTATCGGTGGATGTGACGCAATCTACAGAAGTAAAAAAAATGGTAGCAGATACCATTGCACGATTTGGAAAATTAGACATTGCCTTTAACAATGCGGCCAATGATGAAGTCCGCTCTCTACCTACACATGAGTTCCTTGAAGAAGATTTTGATAAGCTCATCCTGGTTACGTTAAAAGGGGTTTGGCTTTGTATGAAACATGAAATTGAAGCGATGTTGCGAGGAACTGGAGGGACCATTGTCAACACATCATCTGTCGATGCTCTATTATGTTCGGCAGGAACTGCTGTTTACGCAGCGGGGAAAAGCGGTGTAATTGCCTTAACCAAATCCATTGCACAGGAATATGGAAGTAGGGGCATACGCATAAACTCCTTATGTCCAGGAGCCATTCGAACTCCATTACTAGAAAGGAAATTCCTACACTTAACACCTGATGAGGTTCATGCTGTAGAGGAGAAATATAATAGCTTCAATGCCTTGAAACGAATCGGTCGGCCGGAAGAAGCGGCATCTGTAGCGACTTGGTTGCTATCTGAAGAATCATCCTATGTAACTGGTCAAAATATAGTTGTGGATGGCGGGATTCAGGTGGTTGGTTGATAGGCTGCCCCTTTAATGGCAGCCATTTTTATTAAAATTCAATAGCTCGTTTGCTTCTACTACCTTAGACGGTGAATTTTCAGGAATCACATACCTTACTCTTGCTAGTTTGACTAGTTTTGAATGTGGCAAATCTTCATGTAGACGTTCGGCCACTCAGTCTATTAAATGTTATAATTCTATGTGTACCAATGGGTCCTAACCTATGACTTTCATAGACTCAAAAATACAAGATAGGAGAAGATTATGAAGCATTTAATAAAGAAAATGGTTGTTGCAAGCTTATTGGCTTCGTCGTTAAGCGCTGGTCCTGTATTTTCCACTTCGAGTCAGGATGTTAAAGTGAACATCGATGGCGAACTCCAACAATTTAACCCACCGGCCATACTGCGGGGCGGAAAAACTTACGTTCCTCTTCGCGCCGTTTTTGAAGAACTTGGGGCAGAAGTTGAATGGGACGCTAAAAATCGAGAAGTACATATAACAAAAGATGGGGTAAAGTCTAAGTTATATATCCCAACATATATCCAAATTAATGGAAGATTGATGATCCCATTACGTAAGGTTAGTGAAGAACTTGGCGCGGGAATTGCTTGGGACGCGAATACCCGAACAGTTCTGATCAACTCCGACGGTTCTCAGCCGCAAGTTACGCCAGTTCAAAATGCAACCACTCGAAAATGGAAAACAATTGAGTACAAGAATCAAGAATTTTCTGCCGTGAGTAAAACAGCTTGGAAATCGGATGGAACACTCCTTGTCGGTACGGATAAAGGTGTTTGGAAACAAGTCAACGGGAAGTGGAGTCCATTAGGTAACCATAAACTCTTTAAGGATTGGATTACATACCTCGAACAGGGAAAAGACGGAAGGCTGCTTGCCATTGAAGGTCACACCAAACTATGGATTTTTGACAACGATTCATGGGAACAGATTCAACTACCTGAAGTGGATTGTTTCATCTGCGGTAAAAGTATTTGGCGTGCCAATTTCTCCACAGAGGGAGAAATTGTCGTTGAGTTTGCAGATTCTAACTATCCTGGTTTAGGGTCATATAAAGATGGAAAATGGTCTCAATATGAAGATGATGCCCTTGTCGATTTCTATACCATCGATTCTATGAACTGGTTGCCTGATGGTACAATGTGGACAACAAGCGTTGATGGTTTATTACGTAGAATTGATGGAAAGTGGGCTAAATTCCCTGTTCCTGAGGGGAGTTTACCAGATTACTATATTTCGACTTCCCAATCCGGTAAGCTCGCATTAGGAACCCATGCAAACGGTATGTTTGTTCTCGAGAATGATCAATGGATCAGACCAGGCGGCGCTTCCTACCCTACTCCATTAAAAGATCGCGGAGTACGGCTTCTTGCATGGTCAAATGACGATGTCCTTGCCGTACAGGCCCATAGCTTATATGGAAACGTTTGGATTTTTAAGGACGGATCATGGACAGAGATTACAGCTGGTTCTCCAATAGCCGCTCAAGAGGTCTTTGAACTCTACTGGACTCCATCCGGACAACTAGAGCTCTGGACAGATTCCTCTGGAATCTGGTTGTACGATCTGAAGTAACAGCGAATCCGAATAGTCAATCTGATCTAACGGGTTGCGTTAGAACTATTAAACTCCCGTCTGAATGCAAGCCTCATTCGGACAGAGCAAGCCCAAAACAGCTCGAGTCTGTCCTCTATCGTCGCGTACGATAACACAAACAAAACGAAAGTAGGGCTTCTTCCAACATAACAATGGAGAGATGCCCTTCTTTCGTTTAACTGCGAATATTGATAAAAACGATTGTGAATACTCTTGCCTGCATCTCTAAACGGAACCGGTTAAATTTGATCTTGACTCTCGTTCATCTTCCTTCATTTACTATGATACTCAATAACTCTATTAGATAAAAACCTTTAAATTAGTCCAATCACTTCATATCCTCTGTACATAGATTATATTAAAATTGAAAAGGAGTGATAGATGAATGGGAATTAAAAAAATGTGTGAATGCTCTGGTTTAGCAACACTTAATGAAACAGACACTCAAATTTTTGCTAATATTTGTCCATCTTGCTTTAAAGAAGGAAGTATAGTCACTTTTATTACCACTTTTGATACCTCTGGATTTAGCTTCTCATCTAACTCTGTGAATCGCCCAGAGTGTCTTTTCTCAAATGGTCAAAGTATATTGAATACTAATGGAACGGGTACACTTACAAGAGATGATGAAACCTTCCCTGTCACTTTTACACTTAACTTAGTTGATGGTCCTGAAGAAAATGATGATATTATAGTAATCAATTTTGCTGGTATAGATACAACGGGGCAAGTCTTTTTTTCTTCATTCGGATTTTTTGGACTAGAGGAAGAAAGGGTAACCGTAACAAGTTGTAACTCAATCCCTATTAACAATGATTTGATCTCTAGTAGAACCAATAGAAATATCGGCTATGGTTTTAAAGAAATAAAAATATATAGTAAAGGCAAGTCGTATCACTATAATTAGCTAACATTACGAGGATAGGCTTTGTTGCGAATGATTAGGTTTTTTATCTAATCGTTCAACGAACGGCATGAACCAGTTAATAATCACCCCTGTAAAAAGGGTAGATAAAATCGTACCAACACCAATGGGTCCGCTAAAAATAAAAGCGATAAATACAAGTACTATACTTATCAAAGCTCTGGAAATTGCAAAATTAAAACCAGTTAATTTTGTAACCACTTGCATCGAGCGGTCCATCGGATTTGGTGCCCAATTAGCCTGTAAGTTCACAGCGATACCTAAGCCTCCAATAACCATGCCCATAGCTAATAAGAAAATTCTACTTTGGATTGTTTCTGGCAGAAGCCAATCACCTAGAAGATACATCCAAAAATCAATGCCTATTCCTGTGATGAATGAAGTGAGTAATGCTAAGAATTCAGGCCTACGTTTTTCAGCAACCGCATTACATAATACCAAGAAGAGTCCTAGAACGATTTCCCAGCTCCCGATAGTCATTCCAAAACTTCGATACAAACCAACAAGTACAGCATCAAAGGGGCCAGTCCCCAAGTTTGAAAGAATGGACAGAGCAATTCCTAAGGTTAAAATGAGGATCCCTAATGTGTAAAATGTAAATCGTCGCAGGTTCATAGATTTTTGACCATCAAAACATGCGGAATACCGTCTTCCATGAATACAGGAGAATGTGTTTCGTAACCTAATTTTTGATAAAATCCCTCCGCCTGTGTTTGTCCATGTAATTTCGCCTTCGTCATCCCTTTTTCACGAGCTAACTGTTCAAGGGTCTGTATAATCATTTTGCCAAGACCGTACTTCCGATAAGGAGCCAACAGGCAAATTCTCTCCAGTTTGGCGAATTCATCTACCACTCGCATTCTTCCTGTCCCAACAGGCAGCCCTTCAAAATAAACCAATATGTGTTCCGCATTTGCATCATGTTCATCGAATTCATCTGCTAAAGGTACTCCTTGTTCCTCAACAAATACGGCTACTCTAATTTGAAATGCTTGATCTAATTGTGTTTTTGTCGCAACTCGTTTGGCTTCCATGAAAAATCATCCTTTCTTAATGGTCTTACCTTTGTTTGATGCCATCCCAAAAAATTTTCCAGATACTCGAAAGACGTTTATTAAATTCCTCTGTACCGTAAATAAACATTTGCATAGAGATTCCATCGATTAAGCAATAAAAAGCAGCTAAAAGATTTTCTAACTCTTGTTTTTTTATTACGTTTTTCTGTATTCCTTCCACAAAAACAGCACGATATAGTTCAGAGGATTGTTGTTCCATCTTATTTATCTCGTTTCGAATTCTCTCTTCTAAGGATGGGGATGGAAAATGTATCGCTCGTTTATAAAAAGCCGCCCGTTCTGGATTCTTTATTTTGTATAGGTAGGTTTGATACAAAATATGTTGTAGTTTGTGCTCCACTGGCTCTAAGTGTATTTCATGATGCACTTGTTTAATGAAACCAATATAGTCTTGGACCATTTCTTCAAATACGGCTAAAAACAAATCCTCTTTCTTTCGGAAGTAGGTGGCAATGGATTGCTTTTTTATCCCCACTGTTTCCGCTATTTGAGCTAATGAGGTACCGTCATAGCCATTGATAGCGAAATGATTTAGTGCTACTTGTTTTATTCGATCCTCTGTCAATAGCTTCACCTCCGCCTGACAATCGTCAGGTAACTATAACATTATTCCATCATTCCATATAGAATTCAAGCATTTTGTTAATAACAAAGAGGGTGACGAACATGTTAGATTTAACTAATATGTTGTCACCCTTTATTCTCGTGTTTTTTTATTTCTTTTCCTGCTCAATCTGCATAGCGATCAAGAACCAATTGGCTGCGTTTTTACTCCCAATCTGCCAAAACAAGGCAATGATCTCTTGATCCGTAAAGTGCTTCTTCACTCTTTGATATAATTCCTCCGGCAGCTGTCCATGATAGGCCATAATATGGTCGGTAAGTTCCAAAGCCACTTGTTCTCTCTCACTTAATTGCTCATCCAGAGCAATATATTGAACCCCTTGTCAATATTCACAATGGTTGTTCGAAGCAGAGCGCAGGCGTATCCGTTCCATTAATTCAGGATCCAACATCTCTTTTAACGCTTCGTCCATCATGAGAAAAGCTGATCTGAGCTTAGGTGTATTTTCAAAAGCTTGTTGAAACGGGCTGCCTTCAATCGGCAACAGTGGTAATCTAGCCATGAACGTCTTCCACCTTTTACAGTTAAATTTTGTCTTGTTCTATATATTATACATCCTACTCCCCATTCGTTGTAAACGGAGAGGACATACGATTCGTTATTTCCTCGAAAAACGCCGCTTCAATAGATCTATCGGACATGGAGCACCTTATTTGGTTCAAAACCGGCACGAAGAGCAGAGATTTGGCAATTTAACGGAACCCATGTCCGCGAAATTATAAATCCCATCAATTCTTCCCCATTTAACGGCCTGTATATCCGTCATCCTCCCACTCCCACTCCCCCTACCTCTCTTGGCTATAGCAGTAGGCAGTCTGATTTCCCTGAACTCGACCCCTGCACTAGCCGTCCAACCTCATGACTAGTGTTACTTATTTTTTAACCATTCCTTGTATTCATGAATAAGATACTCGTCCGTTTTGACCACAGTCCATTGATTTTCTTTCTGTTCTAGGAACAATTTAATTAGAATTTCGCCTCCGGAATCATCAAAATCATCTCTCAAGTATCCAATATGACCATGAACCAATACAATGACTTCCTTATCGTTTACCATTTTTACTTTAATGCGTTCATAACTTTCCGGATCAAAATTAGCGTCAATTAAGGTAAAGCTTTCTCGAAGGGATATCACTTCAAATTCCTCATTATTTACCCCTGTCTTTGGGTCTACATTATTCTTCAAATCAGGATACCTGTTCCAAAGTATTTGAATATCACCTTTGACGGCAGCATGGGTTCTATAATAAAAATATTCTCGAACAGGCTTCATGTATTGGACCCACTCAGACGGTTCAGGTTCACTAAACTCCTCCGTATCAGATTTCACTTGACTTGGATTCTCTTGAGTTTGAGTTTCTTGGATGGAATCACACCCCATTATAGTAAATGTTAAAATCATGAAAACCAGCCATTTTTTCATAGGCCACCTCCTAACCATAGGACGAAGTAAACAGCGCTCAACTTACAAAAGCCCAGTCAAGTGACTAGGCTTTAACTTTTGCTCCAATTCTTTACCCTATAAACGTCCGACCGTTTCTTCATACTCTACTTCTACCGGTGCTACTTTTGACCGTTCTAAAGCTGGTGTGTCTGGACGGGCTGCTTGATAGACCGCTGAACCCACAATCGTGGCAACATCTAGGAGTTTCTCCTTACTGATCTTGTCCGGTGTATCGTTAGGCGTATGGTACCATGGCTCTAAAGGAGCATGGATCAATAGCGCAGCAGGTACACCTACTTCGTAGAAGGCATGGTGATCACTACGGGTTTCAGGGCCATAGGCAGGCAATACCGATACACGAGAAGACGCGGATGCGATCAAGTCCGTCACGGTATTTTTTTCTCCGTTGCTTGTATACATGACGAGATCACCAGCATCATTGCTTCCTACCATGTCTAAGTTAAAGACCCCTTTCATTCGCGCCTTTTCATTCTCGGATAGGTTTCTCGCATAATGCCTTGAACCAACCAGTCCTACTTCCTCAGAACCAAACGTAACAAAGCGGATTTCTGTATCGGATGGCAGATTAGCGAGGACCCTAGCCAATTCCAAAGTCATCGCTACTCCAGAAGCGTTATCATTTGCACCCGGTGCTCTTGGAACGGAGTCATGATGGGAAGAGATCACCAGAATATCTCCGGTATCCTTTTGCGTAGCAGGCTTGGTTGCGATCACGTTTTGCGAGGTGACTGTTTTCATCGCGGAGCCTATTACCTTTATAGTTCCTACCACAGGCCCACTCTCTAATGCCGTGACTAAGGCTAATCCTTCCGTTCTCGTAATCCCTACCATGGGGACATACTGATCATTCCAAGCCCCAAGAGTTCCTGTAGCTACAGCCCCATCAGCATTATTAAACAAGACCACTCCTACTGCGCCACGGGAAACGGCATTTTCCATTTTTACAGCAAACGTAGCGTCCCCACGCTCAACAAGCGCGACTTTCCCTTCCAAATCACGACCTTTCGCATCGACCCCCTCTAAGCCCTTACCGATGTAAGCGATTTCAGATGTGACCTCCCCACTAGGTGAATAGGTAAAACTCCCCACCTTGTAATCATAACTCGAATCCGAGATACTAAAATCCTGTTCCGATGCATTGACATAAGACTGATACTGGAATTCTTGAATCTCCGTTTGTAATCCCAATTTTTCAAACTCTGCTTTTATGTACTCAGCCGCCTGAGCCTCTTCTACCGTGCTTGTTACTCTAGGAGTTTGGGAGAGATAGACAATATTGTTATACATATTCTCTGCGCTAATCATCTTGATGACTTTATTATCAAATGCATGTACAGCTGGATTGCCCTCCACTGGTGGTGCAGCAAAGGCAGAAGTTACACCAAAGGATAAACTAGCAGCCAAGATTACAGATAAAAGAGCTCTTCGTTTTAACATGGTTACCCCCTAAAGTCTAGACGTATCGCAACCTTAAACTATAGTTACATTTGAAATGTTACTATCAATTTAGAATATAAACAATAGTCTTTACATCACAATTTAGGTTATAGATCACTTAATGTTATTCATTAAACACCACTTATGCATGACGCAGATCTAGTCAGATTTTCTTAACTCTAGTATTTTAGAACCTCCTATCTAAATCCTACTAGCGAATCATTGTAAACGTTTTCTATTAACATTAAACTTTCTATAAACCAAATTCTGCCAATAATAGTTTGCAAGCATAGATGGAGAAACATCCCTTTGGTAAGATGATTAAATCTGGAGGATGAAGAAGCATGATCAAGAAAAAAGCAGTGATATTAACCTTAACCGGTGTCATGACGTTAACCGGTCTATTTTCTACGGTTCCCGTTTTATCTAGTTCCCACTTAGTGTTCGCTTCACCAAACGAAAATGCAGCCGTAGCCTTTGACAAAAAGGTATTGTCTCGCATTCAATCGGAAAAATCGATGGAGCATATCCGTCAGTTAAGTGTGGAAATCGGTGAAAGAGTAGCCGGTATGCAAGGAGAGAAGACAGCAGCAGAATATATCAAGAAGCAACTAGAAGAATACGGCTATGACGTTACGGTTCAAGAGTTTAATATTGCGGATCGTAAATTAGGCCATTTGCTCATTCCTTCCTTAAGTGACAAGTTCATTCCGGTTTCTACCCCAGCACAGTCCGCCTCGACAATTGAAAGTGGACTAAAAGGGACGTTTATGGCAGCTGGGTTCGGAGCCATTGACCAAATTCCTGAAGAAGTTGCCGGCAACATCGCCGTTATTGAAAGGGGTGGTGGACTCACCTTTGTACAAAAAGTCCAAAATGCCGTAGCCGCTGGTGCAACTGGCGTTGTGATTTATGATAACGTTGAGAGCTTATCACCTATTAACCCTAGTTTAACGGGTTATACTAGCCCAATCCCCGTCGTTGGGATCATGAAAAAGGATGGGGAAAAACTAGTCTCTCAATTAGCGAATCAACAAGTAGAAGGAACCGTAACAGTCAATCAGTATAGCAATCTGAAATCACAAAATCTGATCGTTTCCCGTAAACCAAACAATAAAAATAAAGATTCACAACAAATTGTCCATGTGACCGCTCACTATGACAGTGTGCCTAATTCTCCAGGCGCCAATGACAATGCATCTGGCACGTCTGTTTTGCTAGAGTTTGCTAGAATTCTGAAAGCGTACCCTATTGATAAGGAAGTTAGGTTTGTATTTTTTGGTGCTGAAGAAATCGGATTAGTAGGATCAAGATACTATGTAAACCAACTCTCTCAGGACGAGATTGACCGCAGTATCGCTAATTTTAATATGGACATGGTGGGGACCGCGTGGCCTAATGCGACCATGCTTTATGTGAATACGGTGGATGGAAATTCCAATATTGTTTTTGAATCCGCTCAAGCAGCAGGGGCACGTTTAGATAACCACACGACGTTCTTATATAAAAGAGGAGCATCAGATCATGTTCCTTTCTATGAAGCAGGTATTCCTTCAGCGAACTTTATTCGAAGAGAGGCTGTTACCGCCAGCCTTGAGCCTTATTACCATACCCCATCAGACACCATAGAAAATATTAGTCAAAGCCGAATCCAAGAAGCCGGTGAAATTATCGGCTCAGCTCTCTATGATGTTCTCAGAACCAAGAACCCTAGCCTGACACAAAGCAAGGTACGCCGCACCGAAGCAGAAATGGCTCCTTTCTATGATCCAGAAAACTTCAACCACGATCATGACGGGGTTAAAGAATAGGGAAATAGAAAAAACACAGAGCAAGGCTTTAACTTGCTCTGTGTTTTTTATCATGTTCTCCATCCTCACGGACGCGTCCGGTTCGTCGGTATCGCCTTCCACGGGTCGTCCGGCCAATAATGCTTGGGATAGCGTCCCTTCAAGTCCTTTTTGATCTCAAAGTAGGTGTTCCGCCAAAAGCTGCCGAGGTCCCGGGTAATTTGAACCGGTCGGCGGGCAGGCGATAACAGATGCAACGTGAGGGCCACTTTGCCGCGGGCAATCCGAGGAGTATCCTCGAGGCCGAACATTTCTTGTAATCTAATCGCCAATACCGGAGAAGTGGGGTCACTGTAGTCCACAGGGATCTTGGAGCCACTCGGAACCATAAGATGCGACGGAGCGCACTCCTCTAATTCACGACGCTGGTCCCACGAGAGCCTCCCTTCGAACAGGTGAGCCAGATTTAGTTCTTTAAGGTCATTGCGGTTCTTCGCCCCGTAAAGGTGAGGTCCGAGCCAATCCCGAAGCGTGGCCAGGAGAGCCTCATCCGACCAATCCGGCCACCCCGGCGCATTCTGATGCATAAACATCAATCGCTCTTGAAGCTGACGCGCCGTTCTTGTCCAGGGTAAAATGTTCAACCCCTCCACGGAAATTCCCTCCAGCATCGCCGATAAGCACTCTTCCGGATCCGGATGGGCAAGCGGAGCCTCCCTTAAGATGATCGCTCCCAGACGTTGCCGACTTCGGGCGCGTACGGCCTGAGCCTCACGGTCCCAGAAGACGAGCGATTCTTTCTCAATTTCATCTGCAAAATACAGCTCAAGATCTTCCGCCGATACAGGTGAGGCCAACTGAATCCGGCTGTCTGTTCCCTGATCATCGAGCTACGCCACCGCGAGGAAAGGGTGGTTCGAGAGCCGCTGCACTTGGGTCAACGCGGCTCCTCTTCCGTTGCGCAGGAGGAAGTTCCCTGTTCCCCTTTGTTGAGCAATCCGGTCCGGATAGGCGAAAGCCAGAAGAATCCCGCAGGCGTCCGCATGTTGTTCTCCACCTGCTCGAATTTCAAAAACCCGCTTCCAATGATCGGCTTCCGCCAGGATTCGTTTGACCACCGTCAGGTCCAGGTTCGCTTTCGCTTCATGGAGCGCTTCTAACCGCAACCGAAAGTCCGCATCAGCCACACCTCTCAACAGGTCACGTTCGTTCAGAAGGGCGGCCACCTCACAAGCCATTCCTCCGAGGCCAGCTGACATCGCCTTAAGGATCATATGAGCCAACCTCGGATGAAGTCCTGACTCCGCTATGGACCTTCCATGGGGAGTCATCCTTCCGTCCTTCCCCAGTGCACCGAGTTGCAGGAGCAAGTCGCGAGCCTTGGACAGAGCCGCATATGGAGGCGGATCCAGCCAGGCGAGCTCCTCTGGATCATAGATTCCCCAAGCCGCCAATTCAAGCGCCAGCTGCGACAGGTCGGTCTGCAAAATCTCTGGATTGGCGGAGGGCGCTAGCTGCCTGTCCTCCTCCTTCGTCCAGAGCCGATAACAGGTCCCCGGTCCCAACCGACCAGCTCTGCCTCTCCGCTGATCCGCCGATGACCGGGTGACTCGAATCGTCTCCAGTCTGGTCATCCCCGTACGTGGGGAAAATCTAGGAACACGCATCCAGCCGCTGTCGATGACTACCTCCACCCCTTCCACCGTGAGGCTGGTCTCCGCAATCGAGGTCGCCAGAACCACCTTACGCTCTCCCTTGCGACTGGAGGCAATCGCTTCATCCTGCCATTTCTGCGATAAATTACCGTATAGCGGTGCGATCCGAATATTTTTTCCCAACTCCTGCTCCCTCAAGCGAGTTTCCACTCTTCTGATTTCCCCTGCCCCTGGTAAAAAGACGAGAATATCCCCTTCGTGGTTTTCCAAAGCCTCCTTAATTTTCCGTGCCACCACAGGCTCCATCGGCCCTTCGATTCGACGTTCTAGGTAATGCGTGTCAACTGGGAAGCTGCGGCCTTCGCTGATAATCACAGGTGCCTCCTTTAGCAACTGGGCAACAGGCTCGGCTTCCAGAGTTGCCGACATGACCAGGATTCTCAGATCCTCGCGAAGCACAGCTTGCGATTGCAGGCAAAACGCCAGCCCCAGATCCGCTTGCAGGCTTCGCTCGTGGTATTCGTCAAAGATCACGGCTCCGACATCATCTAATGACGGGTCTGACTGCAGCATCCGAGTAAGTACACCTTCGGTAATCACTTCAACCCTAGTCTTCGTGCTTACCCGGGTGTCCAGCCTGACTCGATATCCGACCGTTTCCCCCACTTGTTCCCCAAGTTGAGATGCCATATAGGAAGCAGCAGATCTGGCCGCTAGACGACGCGGTTCCAGCATAAGAATCCGCCTTCCATTAAGCCAGGGCTCTTCCAGAAGCGCCAGCGGAACCCGGGTGGTTTTCCCCGCTCCCGGTGCAGCAATAAGGACGGCGTTGACACCGGAACGAAGCTTTTCTTTAAGCTCTGGCAGAACCCCTTCAATCGGCAGCTTTGACATGTCCATCACTCCCCCACTTATGGAGATATTATACCAGACAAACACCGGCACGCGCCTTATCCCCATTCCGCAGATCTCAACTCCAAAACTCTTTCGTTATACTGTAAATGTTATGGTCTTCCCAGTTGCCATTGATATTCAAATAATACTTCGCTAATCCTTCGTATCGAAAACCTACTTTTTCTAATACCCTGATGGATGGCAGATTCTGTGGCATCACACCTGCTTGTACACGATGTAAATCTACTTTCGAAAAAGCAAAGTCTACTACTAATCCCACAGCTTCTGTCATAATCCCTTTCCCATTGTAATCCTCATCCAGAAAATAGCCGATTGTGCAACTTCGCCACGCTCCACGAACCACATTGCTCAAATTAACCCTTCCGATTAAACAACCGTTTTCTTTTAAGAAAATACCAAAACTATAACCCAAATCTTGTTCCCAATTTCTCATAGCTTGCTCAATGACTTCAGTTTGAACGTCAACAGTAAAATGCGATTCCCTTTGCTTTGGTTCATAGGGTTCAAGAAACTTTCTATTACGTGAGCGGAGCTCCAGCAATGAAGAAACATCCTTCATTTGCAGTGGTCGAAGATCAATTCCATTTCCGCTAATCTCCACCTTATCACCTCTTTCTAGGATCACCGTCTAAACCTTTGTTAACAGTTTAATGTTATCTCGATTTAACAAACTTTGCGGCAATAAACAGATTAAACTAAGACTATGCTACTTTTTTATATACTCCATGACATGTAAACCCGTAATGCTAAACTCTACTTCCTTAGAATTTTCAAACTCATCCTTGTGAAGGTAGATGCCTATTTCATTCTCTTTAATACCGCTACCTTCCATTAATCTTTGACCATTCTCATCATAAACCTTAATGTCTACATCTGTTGAGATAACTCTTGTAACTTGATCTTCCGTTTTAAATTCATACGGACTTAGAAACCTCCCCTTTATGGAATCGATGTTGGTTTCTAATTTAATGGACACCAATACGTCCTTTTCTCTAACATACAATTTATCCAATAGTACATCTGTATCTTCCACCTTTTTAATAGATCGATTGATTTCTATTTCTCTTTCTTGTTCCAAAGAGAAGTCTTTCGTTTGAATTGTGAATTCTAAAGGATCTTTGAACTCTTCTGGTGTAACAACAAAGGATTGATCTCCTTGAATTTTTGTCATTTCACTTCTTTGGTCATTTGTACAAGCCGATATAAAAAACATTAAAAATAAGAAGCAAATGATATTTTTTTTGCCCACCTCGTTACCACCGCCCTTTGTATTCTACGCAAGTTTCCTTCTATAAAATAACAGACGAGAGCCCAAGAAATTTGTTGCATCTTCCCCGATCCTTAAACAATCAAAAATAGGAGCCATCATATGGCTCCTACCCTATTGAATCCATAGCGGACAATGGATTTCGTCCTCTTAATCGGACCTCTTTTACACTTTACCAAGATGACTTAAAAATAACGTGGCATTAAGATAACGCTTCGCGAGGTTTTGAAAGTAGGAGGTTTGTACTGATAACGTAGCAATGACGATCGTATTGCTAACTGCTTCTTTCTGCTCTGCATTTAGACCACTCATTTGCTCCACGTATGCCGTTGCGTTTTTCCGAATGAGAGCGTCTAATGTATTCGCTCCCTGCATATCCAAGACCTGATCATTATTTTTATCGAGTTCTTCAAAGATCGAAGAATACGCCGCGTATAAACTGATAGGATCGATTAAATCATCATTATAATCATTTGGATTGTTAAAAATAAGAGTAAACAATTTACGAATGGATTCAAAATCCAAGTTGGCCTTTAAATCCTCAACCATAAATAACATGGCGGCTTGCTCAATGGCATATTTTTTCCCTATTTGTGGGGTTCCAATCCAATCCTTAATGTCTCTTTTCACCCAATTTTGTACCGCTCCTGATGAAAAATGCGTATATTCAATTTGGTTTCCCAAAGCTACAATCTCGTTTAACGAAAACCCTATATCTTTTTTATTCAGTTTAATTAATTTTTCAAGAATGGGTGGCAAAGCGGTTGATATGAAGGCAGAAAACGTTTTTCCTTTTTCGATGTCTCTCTGATGGGTGTTCAACCAGACCCTTTGCAATATGGATAGTGGAGTGTCGTTGGAATCCCCTTTTAAACAGATCAGTAATTCAGACATCTCTTTTCGGGTTAATTGCAGCATTTCCATAAGAAAATCACCCCTGAAGATCAGCTCATATGAACCTATAATATGACTTGTTCCCTAACTTGTCAAAAGATGATTTTAGCAGTCGTTAGAGAGACACTAAAGGGTAAAACCGACTCATATGAACTAAATTGGCTTAATAACGCTCTAGATCAGGTTTGATTAATCTTTAAAAGGTTCGTAGAATAAGATCGTAAGAACTTAAAAACTGAAGGGGATAGAATTGTGTTAACTGTAAATTTGCTGTTGATTGCTTTCTTGATTTTGGCTACGGGATTTTTTGTAGCGACAGAGTTTGCGATCGTGAAACTCCGTCCAAGCCGCGTAGATCAAATGGTAATGGAAGGAAGAAAGAATGCAATAGCAGTTCAGCGTGTCACCAGTAATTTAGATGGTTATTTATCAGCATGTCAATTAGGAATTACTCTCACCGCTTTAGGTTTAGGTTGGTTAGGAAAACCTACCATTGAATATCTTTTATATCCCGTATTAGAGCCTTTGCTTCCAGCTCAGGTCGTAGCCCTGTTATCGTTTGTCATTGCCTTCTCTTTCATTACCTTTTTGCATGTGGTTGTAGGAGAATTAGCCCCTAAGACCCTAGCCATTCAAAAGGCAGAGCAGGTATCCTTATTTTTTGCGAAGCCCATCATTTTCTTTTATCGTGTGATGTATCCATTTATTTGGCTACTGAACGGTTCAGCTGCTGCACTTATTCGCTTTTTTGGGATGAAACCGGCAAAAGAACATGAAGAGGCGCATTCCGAAGAAGAGCTTCGTATAATACTCACAGAGAGCTATGAGAGCGGAAAGATTAATCAAGCGGAGTATGGGTACGTAAGCAATATCTTCAATTTTGATGAATTACTTGCTCGCGAGATTATGGTTCCTCGAACCGATATGATCTGTTTATATAAAGACTTCTCATTAGAACAAAACTTGAAAATTATTAAGGAAGAACAGTATACTCGATTCCCCGTTGCTTTGGAAAATAAGGATCAAATTGTGGGGATGATAAATACGAAGGAATTCTTCTTGAGATATGCGGATAACAACAACTTGGATATCACTCCGCTTATTCGTTCGGTTTTGACTGTTTCAGAAGCCATTCCAGTAAAGAATCTGTTAAAAGAAATGCAACGACAGCGATCCCATATTGCCATTTTAGTTGATGAGTATGGTGGAACTTCCGGATTGGTCACCATTGAGAATATTCTTGAAGAAATTGTCGGAGAAATCCGAGACGAGTTTGATACAGATGAGAAATCAGAAATTGAAATCATTAAAGAAAACCATGTACTCGTAGATGGGAAGGTTTTAATTTCTGAGATGAATGACTTGCTTCATATCAATATTGAAGAAGAAGACTTAGATACAGTGGGTGGATGGCTCTATACCCAGAACCCTACTCTGAAAGAGGGAGTCGAATGGAGCTATGGCGATTTGGTTTTTATCATCAGAAAGAAGGATAAGCACCGGATTCGTAGAATTGAAATTATAAAGCAAGAAATCACTGCTGTAGAAGAAGAATTAGTTAAGGCAGAATAACACATAAAAAGAAGGGGAATCTCCCCTTCTTTTATTTTTCCCCTAAGTTATCTCCTATTTCAACCTTCACTTTTCGAATTCTTTTTTTCTCCACCTCTAGGATGGTAATCTTTAGATTCTCATAGGCAATTAACTCTCCTTTGACAGGAACCCGTTCCAGCTTCTCCACAATCCATCCGCCGAGGCTGTGGTAAGAGCTTTTCAACTCCGGGATATTCACGATATGGGAGAAATCATCTAAGGGCAGTTGCGCATCTAATTCATATGTAAATTCGCCTGTTTGCTTCAAGAGGTTAAACTTCTCATCATGTTCATCCCAGATCTCCCCTACCAGTTCTTCTAATATATCCTCTAGTGTAATTAAACCTGAAGTCCCCCCATATTCATCAATCACAATAGACATATGTACTTTACTTTTTTGCAGTTCAGGCAATAAGCTGGATATTTTCATCGACTTCACGACAAACATGGGTTTGCGAATGAGACTTCGAATATCGACTTCCGGGTGTTGAAGAAGCTCTGAAAAGAAATCGCGTTCCGATAAGATCCCAATGACATTATCAATATCGCCCTCGTACACAGGAATTCGGGAATACCTTTCCTTGAAAAAGACATGCTTGATCTCTTCGATTGAATCGTTCACTTCAATGGCGATCATATCCGGTCTTGGGGTCAAGATTTCTCCAACAAGAACATCATTGAATTCTAGGGAACGATGAACGAGTTCCTTTTCTTCTTTATTAATGACCCCTTCTTCCTCGCTTATATCCACCATCACCTTAATTTCTTCCTCTGTAACAGAAGGGGTTTTCCCTTCTTTAGAAAAGATGCGGGAAACGGATGATTTTAATTTTCCAAAAAGAAAATTGATCGGAGTCATGATTTTGATCAATAGAAGGAGGATTGCCGATATCTGCAATGAATACTTCTCGGCGTGTTCTTTGGCAATGGATTTAGGCAGAATCTCACCAAAAATTAGGATGAGCACCGTCATTCCAAATGTACTGATAAAAAGTCCGTAGGTCGGACCAAATATATCGGTTGCTACTTTAGCCGAAATACTAGCTGCTGCAATGTTTACAATATTATTCCCTACTAAAATCGTAGATAAAGCATTATCGAAGTTTTCAACAATGAATAACGCCTTCTTGCTTCCCGATCGGTTTTCTTCCACATAATGGATTAGCCTTATTTTGTTGACACTAGAAAAGGCGGTTTCCGCTGATGAGAAAAAAGCAGAAAGCAAGATCAAACCCATAAGGGTTAAGATTAAACCCAGCGGTATGGTTTCCAAACCGTGTTCACACTCCTAAAAACAGGTTAGATTTATTATAGGTTATTTTACATTATTCCCTATACAAAAAAAAGTTGGGGATCATCATATCCCGCTGTCTAGGGCTTTATAGAAAAATGGCATATAATGAATCACTCCAAGCACGTGGACATGTTTCATTAATATGCCGTAATATCATACTACTTGTTCGCTTTCCTAAAACTCATCATCATCTCCACCGAAGAAGTCAAATCCCTCATCACCACTGGCTGCTTCTGTCTCCTCATCACCAAACAACAAATCATCGAGAAGCATTCCGCCTAGCATCCCTGCTGCAAATCCTCCCATGGCTCCAGCCAAACCACCGCCTCTTCGATGATGACCGCCTGAAGCATGTCCATTATACATCGAAGCCGGATATTGTTGTGGATTTTGGATCATTTCTTCGATGATGCTTTGCAGTTGACTCGAAAGGTTTTGCACATCCTTTAGTTCTTCATTGGTAAAGAAGATCTCTCTCTTCAGTTCCTTTTCACCCAATCCAAAGCCTGTCATTAGGTCTAGTTCCAATAACAAACGCAAGCCTTCCTCTTCTATAGCCACTGTAAATTCCAATTCACTGAGTTGAGATTTGAAATATGTGGTTGGAAAGAACTCAAATTCCTGACTGTAGCCATCAAATTTTCCAGAGTCCATTTTTTCGCGGAAACCAAGCAACCCAAGGGCTTCTACAAGTTGCTGGAAGCTAGCGGGCGGCAGGATTGTGATGTAATCCTGATCTAAATTGTCTACACCAGCCGCTATGTCCAAGCGCGTGATAAAACTGTAAGAGATGGGTCCACGCGAGATTAGGAGATTGTTAGGCAACTGATAAGTAAACGGAAGGATCTTTCTTTCATTCGCATGAATCATGAAGGATGAACTGACCGGGATATGCGCGACAACGTGGGAAAATTCCTTGCCCTTGATATTCATCTTCAAGTTAAAATCCACACCAACCTTATTAATTTCCTGTTCTACTGCTCCGCCTTCAATCCGGAATTCTCCTTCCACAAGTCCGCCCAATTCATATTGCTGCTTACTGAGGACGAAATCAATCTTAGCGGACCCTACCCCTAACTTAGCCATAAACTTTTTGAACATAGCAAGCACTCTCCTCTTATTTTCATTCATCTGGACTTGAAGCAACCCCAAAGGTTCATAATAGTGGAAACAATCGCTTTAACCTAATATGTAGTAAATCAACAAACTTAAACGTTTTACTGTACAGTTGAAATAACATAGCTTCCCAGTCATAAAATTTTATACGAAAATGAAGCTTCTACGGTTTCAGTTTTAAAATGAAAC
Source organism: Ammoniphilus sp. CFH 90114 (assembly GCF_004123195.1). Taxonomy (NCBI): domain Bacteria; kingdom Bacillati; phylum Bacillota; class Bacilli; order Caryophanales; family Paenibacillaceae; genus Ammoniphilus; species Ammoniphilus sp. CFH 90114. The sequence goes on along the minus strand of NZ_SDLI01000014.1, from coordinate 2,213 downwards.
TCCCATTTTTTTTTTTACGTATATATCCTAAAGTCTGTTTTAACAAAAGGAAGGTGTCAAAAATCAAATGGATCACGAATCCGTTGAAGTTTTAAAAAAAGAATTAAGTCAAGTCGAAGAATGGGAAAAGGAACAAAAAGATCTTTGGTTCTGGGAAAAACTTGGGAGACTTCCTTTTGCCCTTCTTGACCGAATCACACCGAAAGTGGTACAAGATAAAATCGGTCTAGCTATTGATGAACTGGGAAGCTATATTCAAACTGGAGGACAATATCTAATCAATGAGAAACAGGTTTACAGACAGTTTTTCCCCCAGCAGGATCATGAACGTGATGATCTGAAGTTAATCAGGGACTTGCCCCTAAGCAGGATGGATGAGATTGCTTCAGGCATCATTCGCAGCAGTGTAAGAACAGCAACAGTCCAAGGAGCAACCACAGGGATCGGAGGGATTTTTACCCTTGCCATCGATATCCCCTTATTGCTAGGCTTGTCTCTAAAAGCGTTGCAGGAGATAAGCTTATGCTATGGTTATGATCCTAAAGAAAGATCTGAGCGAATCTTTATTGTAAAATGCCTCCAATTCACTTCCTCCGATATCGTAGGAAAAAAGGCGATTATTGAGGATTTATCCTCCTTTCATTCCGGTGAAAGAAGCGGACAAGTCATGTCCCAATTAGAAGGCTGGCGCGAGGTTGTTTTTACTTATCGAGACAATTTTGGATGGAAAAAGCTTTTTCAGATGATTCCCATCGCAGGGATTCTTTTTGGTGCCTTTATCAATCGCTCAACTCTCCATGATGTGGCCGAGACCGGGATGATGATGTATCGCAAGAGGAGGATTATGGAGAGATTAAAATTATATGAGTCTACTCAAATACCCTCATCTTGATTATTACCATCCATATATTGGAGAACTAAATGAATCTAAATTAATACTTCAAAGGAGCTGACTCTAAGACTTAGAGTTCAGCTCCTTTTTATTTTTCTAGGCTGGGAAAGTTGTCCATGCTATTTAATTTTCTTTCTGCCCATAAAGCCTTCGTGGATCCCATGGTAATACTCAATCTGATCCTCCCCTTGTTTCCAGCAAAGCAGAACCTCTTGACCATCGATCCAAGCAGGAAAATCAATTAATCCGTGTTCAACATCCTTTAATTGAACTCCTTGGTTATGTATATTGTTAAAGTGCAAATTCGCTTCCATTTGCAAAAATTCCAGCTGGCATTCCAATTCAAAATTTCCTTCCCCATCTTTCATGGTACGCAGCTCCACATATTTATCCTGAAACTCATCTTGAAGTCTCTGTAAATGATGAAGCTCAACTTGGATAATGGGTAACAACGCTTGAGCTTCGGAAAGAGTAAAGTACTTTTTCCCCAAGAAAACACACCTCCGTCAAAATATTACTTTAATACGGAAAATGGAATATTAAAAATTTCCCATATCCCAAGTATTATGGGTATACATAGAATCCAGGCCACTAAAGGTTTTTGGTAATGTAATAATAGCATAAAAAACATGAGAAAATTAAAGGCTATATCCCAGCCGAAGTGCCAACCATGATGATAGGTGAGCACGCCAAAGTATTGTGCAATCCATTCGTTGGCAGCATAAATACCGGACCACAAAACGATTAACAAGAATTGATTTTTCAATTTTTGGGTTACATGACCTAGAAATAAGGCAATAGTAACAGGGTACTGTATCGCCATCTTACTCAGTGCAATGAGTGTATGATTGAGATGAAACCATTCGTCCATTTTTCCTAAAGGGCTAAACCCCCATAGTGTAAAATCAAACAGCAAAAATTGAGATAATAAATCTACCGAAACAAAGAATAACAATGTTGGATAATATTGATGAAAATTAGTCCACTTCCCATATTTATAACCAACTACAATATACACTACAAGCAGTATAATATTCAAAGGTTCAACCTTCTTTTTAAAATGGCTAAAAACCAATATTTTACATCAGTATTATAATTTCCAATTTCAATCTATAATTTACATCAATAAATTTCGGACATAGCTTCCGCTATTTAGACCACAAAGGCTTATTTCTTGGTTAGACGGACATGAGATTCTTTATTTTAAGGAATAAGGCTGCTTTTTGGTCTGTTTCTAGCAAAAAGAGGATTGTATGTCCGTTACCCTACAAAATCTGCCCGGTCTTCTTTAAATAGTTAAAATGAACGAAACCGACTACCA
>NZ_SDLI01000013.1 GCF_004123195.1 Ammoniphilus sp. CFH 90114 | reverse complement strand
AAGCCATCGATACCCGTAAGCATCTTTCCTAGACCTTCGTAAGTAGTCGTTTTGACTCTTTGACTTCCTAAGGTAGCTTCAAGAACGTCTAAAGCAGTGTCTCCATAAGTAGCTTCTGTAACAGTTGGAGCTTTAATGATCCCCAAACTTTTATCACCTAAAACCCCTAACGTTACAGATGGATTTTCTTCTTGCTCAGCCTGTACGTGGTTAATGTTAAATCCAGCAAAAGAAGCTATTAACAGGCATAGGATTAACAACATACTAATGAGGCGATTTTTTCTTATCGAATAACCCAACTTTCTCAATCCTCTCAAAATAATTTAACTAACTAAAAAAGATTACAAAAAAGACATCTGTCTTCTTTTAACAGATGTCTTCCTTATGAAATCAGCAAAGGTAACTAAGTTGTTCCAGATACCCTCTCAACTTTAATCATAAGAACACCTCCCATCCGCGTGGTTAAAAAGTGAACTAATTATTATGGCAGGTATCCTGGCTTAGAATCATCAACTTCTGACCCCCTTCCCATTTTCACTAACGGAAAACAGTGGATATTACCGTCAAAAGCCTCCTCATTACAGTGGCGGGACCGCATCGGAATTTCACCGAACTTCCCTTTTAAGTTTTTAAAATATTACATTTAAAAACACCATAATTAAAAATTATTAAATTGTACTATATTACATTAATTATATTAATCTACTAAGTCAATAAAAAATATATAAAAGGGATCCATTGATGCTTCATAATGGAGCCCTCCAGTCCCGAAAAAAATAAATAAACACGTTTCATAAGAACGTGTTTATCATTTATCATTTATCATTTAATCATTTAATCATTTAATTCTTCAAGCTTACCTGTTACCATGTAGATCACCCATTCACCTAGATTTGTTGCATGATCACCGATCCTCTCTAGGCTGTGGGCAACAAACAAGAATTGAGTGGCTTGGAATACCGTTTCTGGTCGTTTTTGCATCATATCCACAAGTTCATTATAAATTTGTTTATAAAGAGCATCTACCGCGTGATCGTTTTCCCCTATTTGGTAGCATAGCTCGGTATCTTCATTTATGTAGGCATTTAACGCATCACGAACCATTGCTTTGGTCAGTTCGGCCATCTTTGGAATATCGATGAGCTGTTTGATATAGGTTTCATTTTTAAGACGAAGTGTGGCTTTAGAGATTGTCACCGCATTGTCAGCCATTCTCTCTAGGTCCGTGACAACCTTTAGAACGGTGGCGATACGGCGTAGGTCACTAGCCATGGGCTGCTGAAGAGCAATTAAGCGAAAACAGTCCTTTTCAATTTCGAGGTATAATTGATTAATCTTGTCATCATCCTGAATCACCTTTTCGGCGAGCCCTGTATCTCGTTCGGCCAGGGATTTTACTGATAAATGGATGGATTCTTCTACTAGAGAACTCATGGTTAATAGTTTGTTATGCAGGGTATCTAGATCTTGCTGAAATGTGTGTCTTCCGGCCATGGATGCTACCTCCTTATTTAACCAAATCTTCCTGTAATATAGTCTTCCGTTCGACTATCTCTAGGTGTAGTAAATAATTGATTGGTTTCTCCGTATTCTACAACTTCTCCAGTAAGAAAAAAAGCAGTAAAATCAGAAGACCTTGCAGCTTGCTGCATATTATGAGTAACGATAATGACGGTATAAGACTTTTTCAGTTCCTGCAACAATTCTTCTACACTAGCTGTTGAAATTGGATCTAATGCAGAGGTAGGTTCATCCATAAGAATAATGTCAGGCTCGACGGCGAGTACTCTACCGATAACTAAACGCTGCTGCTGGCCACCAGAGAGGCCCGAGGCTTTCGTATGCAATCGATCCTTTACTTCGTCCCATAGTGCTGCTTTTTTAAGGCTATCTTCGACAATAGCATCTAACCTTTGGCGATCTGTTAGCCCATGGATTCGAGGACCGTAAGCGATATTATCGTAAATACTCATTGGAAAAGGATTGGGGCGTTGGAAAACCATGCCTACCTTTTTTCTTAATTGAACGATATCTGTCTGCGGTGCATAGATGTTCTCACCTTCGATACTCACTTCTCCTTCAATCTTAACTCCACCTATTAGGTCATTCATTCGATTTAAGCAACGAAGGAAGGTGGACTTCCCACATCCAGAGGGGCCAATGAGGGCGGTCACACAATTACTTTGGAATTCTAAATTTACATTAAATAAAGCTTGGCTGCTTCCATAAAATAAGTTTAAGTTTTTACTGCTGACAATGGTCGTATCACCCTGAACTGACAATGAGCATCCCCCTTTCGTTACTACTCTTAGCCGAACCTTCCTGTAATATATTCCTCCGTCTTGGCCTTACTTGGTTTAGTAAATAATTTTGTTGTTTTGTCAATCTCAATCAACTCACCCATTAAGAAGAAAGCTGTTTGGTCCGATATTCTTGCAGCCTGCTGCATATTATGAGTAACGATGACAATGGTATATTCCTTTTTCAACTCTTGGATAAGCTCCTCGATCTTAGAGGTAGAGATGGGATCAAGAGCTGATGCCGGTTCATCGAGCAAGAGCACCTCTGGATTAAGTGCTAACGTTCTCGCTATACACAAACGTTGCTGCTGTCCGCCTGAAAGTGCGATAGCAGAAGAATGCAATCGATCTTTCACTTCGTCCCAAAGAGCTGCCTTGCGAAGGGACTCCTCAACAATCTGACTGAGCTCTGCCTTTCCAGTAATACCATGAAATCGTGGCCCGAAGGATATATTCTCGTAAATAGATTTGTAGAAAGGATTAGGTTTTTGAAATACCATCCCCACGCGTTTTCTCAGCAGGCGGACATTAGCATCCCCTCTATTGACATCCTCGCCATCAAAATAGATGTGGCCTGTCACTTTGGCTCCTTCAATTAAATCGTTCATCCGATTAAGTGACCGTAAGTAGGTTGATTTCCCACACCCTGAAGGACCAATCAATGCCGTTACGGTATGTTTAGGAAATTCAATACTGAGCTGCTTTACAGCATGCTTTTCACCATAATAGACGTTTAAATCTTTAGTGGATAGTCCACTATCCATGTCGCTTCTCCTCCCTTATTGCGCGGTGAGTCTTCGGTACAGCCATCCTCCAAACCATCGTGCTAATAGGTTAAATAATAACACCGTCAGGACTAAGATCGCAGAGGCTCCATCGGCAACTTCACGGACATCAGGGATCAATCCCTCACTATTAATTTTCCAAATATGCACAGCTAGAGTCTCTGCAGGTCGAAAAGGATTAAGTGGAGACGTAGGGTGCAATGGATTCCAATCCGCAAAATTGAGACGTGGAGTTGTCATTCCAGCTGTAAACAATAGGGCTGCCGCTTCCCCGAAGATTCTTCCTGCAGCAAGTATGGTACCCGTGAGTATCCCCGGTAGTGCTACAGGAAGCAAAACCTTACGGATAGTGGCCCAGTGCGTAATACCAAGAGCCAGGCTTGCCTCTTTCTGCTCCCGTGGTACACTACGCAAAGATTCCTCCACCACTCGAACCATGAGTGGCAAGTTAAAAACCGTTAGAGCAAATGCCCCAGAGAGAATGGAATACCCCCATCCCATCCAATTAACAAATAACATAAGACCAAATAGACCTACAACAATAGAAGGGAGGGAGGACAGAACTTCTATGCTTAAACGTATAAGCTCTGTTAGTCGATTTTTTGGAGCATACTCAGCTAAATAAATCCCCCCACCTAATCCTAGGGGGATGGTGATAAGCATTGTTAGAACCAGTAAGTATAATGAGTTGAAAAGCTGTGGCCCGACGCCCCCGCCAGCCCTCATTTTTTGTGGGGGACTCGTGATAAACTGCAAATTAATTCGCTCGAATCCATGAAGAAGAATATATCCAAGGAGCCCAAACAACACGATAACAATGAGTAGCGCTATGCCATAAAATACACCTGTAGCTATGCGATCCGTGGTCTTCGTATTCATTTAGCTTTGTCCCCTTTTGCCAATCCATCGAATTAAAAGTATAAAGATCAAAGTCATGAGCAGTAGAATCAGTCCCATTGACCATAAGGCGTTGTTATAAGCGGAGCCGACTATGGTATTTCCCATGTTTAAAGTGATTCCACTTGTTAATGTATTACTAGGAGAAAGTAAAGAATTAGGGATTTTAGTCGTATTTCCAATGACCATCTGTACGGCAAGAGCTTCTCCAAAAGCTCGAGCCATTCCTAAAATAACAGCCATCAAAAGCCCAGGTAAAGAGGACCGTAAAATAATGATTTTCCAGATGGTTTGCCACCGGGTTGCTCCTAAGGCTAGAGAAGCTTCCTTTAAATCACGAGGGACCCTTCTAATGGCATCGACTGATAGGCTAGTAATGGTCGGAAGGATCATAATACTCAATACCACAATTCCGGCAATAATGCTAAATCCGGTACCGCCAAAAATATCACGAAGAAAAGGAACGATAACACTCAGCCCAATAAATCCGTAAACTACGGAGGGAATTCCGACAAGCAGTTCAATCACGGGTTGCATGATTCTACGTCCAATTTCCGGAGAAATCTCTGTCATGAAAATGGCTGCACCGATGCCTAAAGGAGCTGCTAGGAGAGCTGAACCAATCGTAACAATAAAAGAACCAAGGATATAGGGAAATGCCCCAAACCGGGGTGGGTCTCCCTCAGGACTCCACTCTATACCGCTTAAAAACTCAAAGGGGTTCACTCCATTAACTAAAAATGTGGAGAGACCTTTAGAAGCTATAAAGTAGATAATGAATATGGTCGTGAGGATAAGGATACTTGCACTGAGCAAGGATAAGACCCTTCCCGTACCTTCGTCCCACCAACTTACTTGATTGTTTTTTGATTGGTTCATGATGTTCTCCTTTCCCAATAAGGCAATTACTTCACATTTCCTTGAAAGTCACGATCTACCTTCATGTTTTTGACCGGAATATACCCCAATTCCTCAACAATTAGCTGGGCTTCATCACTGAGCATATAATCCAAGAAGCTCTTTACAACGCCAGTCGGTTCTCCTTTGGTATACATGTGCTCATAAGCCCATACCTTATATTCATTAGTTGCCACATTTTCAGAGGTAGGCGCCACGCCGTCAATGCTTAGAGGCTTTATACTTTGGTCGATGTAATTGAAACCAAGGTAACCGATGGCTCCTGGAGTTTCACTTATAATTTTTCTGACTGTACCGGAGGAATCTTGTGTTACCCCCTCAGCTTCCTCTTGACCGTTCAGAGCGTATTTAATAAACGTGGCCCGAGTTCCTGAACTTTTCGGACGATTGACAAGAGTGACTTGTACATCAGCCCCTCCTACATCCTTCCAGTTGGTTATCTTCCCTGTAAAAATATCAATAAGCTGCTGAGTAGTTAAATTGTCCACCCCTACTTCAGAGTGAGCCGTTGCAGCCATCCCTGCTACAGCAACCTTATGGTCAACTAGTTGTGTTGCGTCAATCCCTTCTTTCTCTTCGGCGAAAATATCAGAGTTGCCAATTTGCACAGTTCCTTCTGCAACTTGACTTAAGCCCGTTCCACTCCCTCCACCTTGAACCTGAATCGTAACATCAGGATTCTGCGCCATGAACTCATCCGCTGCTTGCTCAACAAGCGGCTGCATTGCCGTTGAACCTGAAGCTAACACTGAGCCTGCAGCTTCAGCTTGAGGGGCCTCTGGTGCAGGTGTAGCTCCGTTTCCTCCGCCTCCACATCCAGTGATACTTGACAGTATTAGTAAACTTAAGAACGCTACTCTTGCTTTATTTAACAATATTACTACCCCCTTTTATCGATATAAGTTAGCTATAGGTTGATAAAAAATCTACCTAATTATGCATATTCTTCAAAATAAGCATCCCAATATTGACTGAAGTATATTAAAAAATAGGCCAGAGGTCGCGCCTAGGCCTAATTATTGATTTCGATCAAGCTTATGAGGCTCACCTGGATCTTTTATTTTTTGGGAACTCGTATTAGACTCGATAAGAAAGTCAATCTTTGGTGGTCCATCTTCAACATCATAGAAGATACGGTCCAGTTCCTTATTTGTTTGTTCTACGTTTGGAGCAACATTGTTGTTTTCCATAAAGCCCCTCCTTCCGTTTTTAGCATATCCAGAGACAAATCCTTCTATTAGCTTCATCTCAATAAGAGAATAGTTTTACTTATAATTAGAGTTCCACTGTAAGGTAAATAAAAAACCCCACCATCGTATGTATGGTGGAGGCAGTGGAATCGAACCCGGTCCGAAAGCAACGCAACATAGACTTCTCTGAGTGCAGGCCCTCGACAGTGGGCAGACTTCTGCCTCAGCGGTTAGGTCTACTAAACTTAATTATTGCCTATATAATAGAATATTGGTACTTTTTAAATAGATCATTTTTTATATAATGAGTTTAGATATTAGGAAAGGAAGTGGTCTTATGTTACTTAAAAGCAGATCTGAGTCAGATGAATTAATAGCTAGGCGATTTTTAAACACAAGAATGGAATTAGCAGAAAGAGAAAAATTCAACTATTTAAACCTTGAAAAAGGATATGAAGGGGAACTGAAATTTGATAATCTTATAGCAAATCTTCAAGAGGAAAGGTACATCATAAATGACTTGCTGCTTGAAGTAAACAACAGCTATTTTCAAATCGATTCATTGATTATTTCACAGGGAGTTATTTATCTTTTGGACATAAAGAATTTCCATGGCGATTTCTACTTTGAATCGGACAAATTCTATGCCCTGTTAACCGGTCGCGAATATAAGAATCCCGTTAATCAGTTAAAACGAAGTGAGACTCTATTCAACCAACTTCTCCAAAACCTCAAGCAAAATTTCCTCGTTGAAGCCTCATTGATTTTTATCAACCCTGAATTCACCTTATATCAAGCCCCAATGAACTTACCCATTATTTTCCCAAATCAGGTAAATCGATTTATAAATGATCTAAATAATACACCGTCCAAGTTAAGTGATGGACATAAGAAACTAGCTCAACAATTGCTATCCTTACATCAAACTAAAAACCCATATACTAAAGTGCCTGACTATAATTATGAACAACTGCAAAAGGGAATCTATTGTAAAAGTTGTATGTCCTTTCTAGTTTCCAAGAAAAACGCTAACTTTGTTTGCGAAATTTGTGGCGTACAAGAGACGCTCAGGCAAACCATTGTGCGGAGTATTGAGGAATTTAAAATCCTATTTCCTAATCGTAAAATTACTACCCAAAGCATCCATGATTGGTGCAAGGTAGATCTGCATAGAAAGACACTGAGTAGAATTTTGAAGGAACACTATACTACATTTGGAACTACAAGAGATACTTATTATAAGTAGTTTTATCACCTAACTGCCTAACTGCTCCGAATACAGCCTGTTTTCTGACTCCATCTCTCGGTTTCCACCTACTTCTGTCCGAATACAGCCTGCTTTCTGACTCTATCTCTCGGTTTCCACCAGATCGTGTCTGAACCAGGCCTCTTTCTTGACTCTCTGTAACGACGACAACATCTTGTATGTCGAGATCGTCGTTGCAAACTATATATTTGAGTAGTTGAGGATATTTTCCCGTAAATTAAAAAGCCCTTCTAAATGAAGGGCTGATTATCCTTAAAATAAAAAACTCCACCATCGTATGTATGGTGGAGGCGGTGGGAATCGAACCCACGTCCGAAAGCAACGCAACATAAGCTTCTCCGAGTGCAGTCGCTGCATTAAGATTCGCCTCACCGACGCCCAACGACAGGCTTCTGGATTGGCTAGTTACCTACAGTTCACTTTCCGGTCAGTAACGGTCCGGACGAGCTATCCCACTGAGATGACCTTCTATAGCAAACATGGGCGATCCGCTAAGGAAGGATTAGGCTGCAATTAAGCAGCTAATTGTAATTTAGGTTGTTTTGCAGTTATATTTAACTCCGCGTTGTTAACGAGGCCCGCAGCCCCCCGACTCGCTACTCATGCCCGAACTACCCCCGTCGAATCCAGAACGCCCCCATAAGGGATTATGGAATACCTCAAGCACGTATGAATAATATATCATAGGACAATCCGTAATTCAAATGGGAATTAACGGTTTCGTTCTTTTATGGCCTTTGCCATCTCACGTTGAGCATCTTTCTTCTTCAGGTCTTCTCGCTTATCATATTCCTTCTTCCCTTTAGCTGTAGCAATCTGGACTTTAGCTAGTCCATTCTTTAAGTAAATCTTTAATGGGACAAGCGTATAGCCCTTTTCCTTAATCAGCCCAATGAGCTTATTAATTTCCTCACGGTGAAGAAGCAACTTACGAGTTCGCAAGGGTTCATGATTGTAGCGATTCCCTTGTTCATAAGGACTAATATGCATATTATGAAGCGTAACTTCACCCTTTCGAATCTGAGCAAAGCTATCTCGCATATTGACCTTACCTTGGCGAACGGACTTAATCTCTGTTCCGGTTAGGACAACGCCCGCCTCATATTTATCTTCAATATGATAATCATGAAAAGCTTTCTTGTTTTGTGCAATCAATTTTTCCCCGCGTGTGACACCCACTGTATTCACCTCAAAATGGTTAGCATCTTCCTATTATAACAAAAGATGAACGTGAAAAAAAGCGAGGAGATACGGAGATTCTCGTGGGCGAACAAGCATAACGGAACAAATTCCCGCTATCTCTCAAAATCGGGTTATTAAGTTGCAAATAACAGGAAAAATTCCCCTTAATAACGAAAAAACTTCACAAACTTACCGTTTTAAAACAAATAGCAGGAAAGTTTCCCGCTATTGTCCCCTTTTTGGACACGTAAGGATAAATAGCAGGAAAAACTCCGGTTATTGTTCAGCCTCAGCCTGACCAGGACCTCCCCCCGAATCAGACCATCATCTTATTTCTTCTTTTTCTTCTTATTCTTAGGCTTCTTGCCTGCTTTCTTCGCTCCGCCCTTAGCGGCTTCCTTCCAGAACGGTTGATCATCCTTTTTCTTTTTGGCAAACATGCCAGCTTGTGTGGAAGGTTTAGGCTTCTCCCGTTTTCCAGCTTCGATCACGATCTTCGCCTTCTTCGGTTTACGCTCCGCCTTCTTAGACATGCCCACGACTTCAAAGTCTACTGTATGCTCGTCTTTATTGACGTTCACTACACGGATATTAACCATATCCCCAATTCGATAGGCTTTCTTGGTTCGTTCTCCAATAAGGGCGTAGGTTCGTTCATCATAGTGGTAGTAGTCATCCGTCAGATAACTCATATGAACAAGACCTTCAATGGTGTTCGGAAGCTCGACGAACATCCCGAAGTTCGTTACGCTGCTCACCATTCCCTCGAATTCCTCGCCAATTTTATCTTCCATAAACTCGGCTTTCTTCAGGTCATCTGTTTCCCGTTCCGCGTCTACGGCGACGCGCTCACGCTCGGAGGTATGACGAGCAATGTCTGGAAGCTTTTCAGCCCATTCTTCCTTTTGCTCCGCATTCATCGCTCCGTTCTCCAGCCAATGACGAATCAGACGATGAACGATCAAGTCCGGATAGCGGCGAATAGGAGAAGTGAAATGCGTATAATATTCGGCAGCTAATCCAAAGTGACCGATGTTGGCTGCCTCATACTTTGCTTGTTTCATGGAACGAAGCATGACCTTACTAATGACCGTCTCTTCTGGGGCTCCTTGAACCTGTTCTAGAAGCATTTGTAAGGCACGTGGATGAATATCGTTAGCTGTCCCTTTCACAAAGTACCCGAAGTTCGTAATGAACTGTAGGAAATTTCTCAGTTTGCCTTCATCCGGATCTTCATGGGTTCGATAAATAAACGGTTGATTTAACCAGTGGAAATGCTCTGCAACTGTCTCATTCGCAGCCAGCATGAATTCTTCAATAATTTGCTCAGCGATCGTCCGATCACGCAAGATCACTTCGGTTGGCTTGCCATCGGGGTCCACCAAGATCTTCGACTCTTTAAAATCAAAATCAATGGCTCCTCGCTCCATCCGTTTGTTCCGGAGATTCAGTGCTACTTCCTTCATCATTTGAAACATAGGAACTAACGGTTCATAACGAGAAATTAACTCTTGATCCTCTTCCTCAAGTATCTTATAAACATCAGAGTAGGTCATCCGCTCATTCGTCTTAATGACACTGGCATAGATGTCATGACGAACGATTTTGGCATCTGCATCTAGCTCCATATCACAGGTTAAGGTGAGTCGATTTACCTGTGGATTCAGACTGCATATTCCGTTAGACAAACGATGCGGGAGCATGGGGATCACACGGTCGACGAGATAGACGCTGGTGCCGCGGCGATAGGCTTCCTCATCGAGTGGAGTTCCTTCTTTTACATAGTAACTGACGTCCGCAATGTGAACACCTAACAGATAGTTTCCGTTATCCAGCTTTTCTAGGGAAACCGCGTCATCTAAATCCTTTGCATCCGCCCCGTCAATCGTGACCATCACGCGATCACGAAGATCCCGTCGGTTTTGATTTTGCAATTCCTCTTCGGTGATCTCATCAGGAACGGATTCGGCTTGCTCCATAACATGGGCATCAAATCCCTCAGCCAGCTCGTACTTATGTATAATCGATAAAATATCGACGCCTGGGTCATTCTTGTGCCCAAGGATCTCTACGATTTTACCTTCAGGATTCGTGCGGCCATCATCCGAGTACTTCGTGATTTCTGCAATTACTTTATGCCCATCGACTGCTCCCATACTCATATTCTTGGGAATAAACATATCCTTGGACATGCGCTTATCATCGACAATCACAAACCCGTAATTCTTTTCATCCGAATACGTTCCAACAAAACGGTTGTTTGCTCGTTGAAGGATGCGAATAATTTCTCCTTCCACACGAGAACCACTCTTCACTTTCGGATTGGGGCGGCATAGCACAACATCTCCATTCAAAGCGCCGTTCATATCATGAGCGGAAATAAAGATATCTGGCTCTCCAGCCGTTTCTTGGATGACAAATCCAAAACCTTTAGCATGGCCTTGCAATTTTCCTTTAATGAGATTCATCCGTTCTGGAACCCCATAACGGTTTGAGCGGGTACGAATAATTTTTCCAGCCTCTTCTAGTGAATTTAGAAGTTTGACGAATTCCTTAAAATCAGCAGCCGATTCAACTTCAAAAGCTTCTTCAAGCTCTTGAACCGTCATCGGATGGTAGGCCTCTTCCCTCATAAATTCGATAACTCTTTGTTCTGTTACCACTTGCTTCACTCCTTTTTTTTCTATATTTAAAGTATGGACTAAAGGCTCCTTCACGGACAAAAAAAAGGGGTTATCTCCCCTCTACGCTCCAAGTTACCTCTTCAAAAAACTTCGCTACGTCCATAAATAACTGATGTCTGTCATGATCTAGTGTAATGATATGGCTAGAAAGAGGATAATGAATGAGTTTCTTATAGTTTGACCCAATTTCATCATAGATATAATCAGCACTTGCAGGATCAACCGTTTCATCTTGCCCGCTCTGGGCGATGAAAATAGGCGTCTTGATCTGAGGCAGCTCTCCTTTTACCTCTTCTATCAGCTGATACAGACTATATACCGAGGCGAGCGGTGTCTTTGAGTAAGGCACAAGGTACTTTTCAATGTGTGGCGCCTTTTTCTCTCGAGTGCCTGGTACGTAGGGGAGAATCCACTTCGCATAGCGAGCGTACTTCATCCTTGTATCCCGAACAACGATCGGTGAGCTCAAGGTCGCCATCGCCCGAAATTCATAACGCTGGGCAAGCTTCAAGGCGAGGATTCCTCCCATCGATAAACCAATAGCGTAAATCACTCGATTCCCAGAGGCTAGAAGCTGATGATATCCCTCCTCAGCAGAATAAAGCCATTCTCTCCAGGTTGTCTTTTTTAAGTGTTCGGGAGACGTCCCATGTCCAGCTAAAAGAGGAGCGGAAATCGCATATCCGCTCCCTCTAAAGAATTCAGCTACAGGCTTCATCTCCAAAGTGGTCCCGGTGAACCCATGCAGAAGCAAGATCCCTCGGCCGTTATGTCCTTTATGGTAAATAGATCGAACTTCAGACACGAATATCGGCTCCCTCCGGTTCCCTTGTGAGAAACTCCTCTACTAAGGAGACAACCTGATCGCTCTCGCAATCATGACAAAGAATATGCTTCGATTGTGGTAAAAAGTGAATTTCTTTGCTTGTGGATTGAATACTCTGGTAGATGTAATGAGCACTTCTTGGCTCAACTAAATCATCGCATTCCCCTTGAAGGATTAGAGTTGGTACGGTGACCTTCGCCAACTCGGGCTTCAGAACTTTTACCAACCGCCGAAAATGAACGACCGCGCGAACGGGGGTCGAGAGTGACTTTTGCATATAACGCTTCATCAGATCCTTAGAATCGGCTGTGAAATTTGACTTGATGGCTTCCGCCATATGAGAGAACATCTGACCTGGATTTATATAATAAACGCAGGCATTGAGGAGCACTAATTTTGTTACAGGATATTTAGTTGAAAGATAGGCGGCAATCATGCCTCCCATCGAAAAACCGACCACATAGACGACAGAGCATTCCTTGAGCAACAAACGAAGCTCTTCTTCTGCTTTCTGGATCCAGTCCTTCCATGTCACTTTCTTCATGTCTTCCTTAAGATGACCGTGTCCGGGTAACGTAGGCATCGAAATTTTCCATCCATGCTTTCTCAGATGATCAGCGAGTGGTTCAACTTCATAGGGGCTGCCCGTAAAGCCATGAAGAAGTAAACAACCTGTCATAATACCTCTCCTTACGTTCCATATGTGCCTTCAGATGGGGTAGGATTGTACCCACTTTTCTCAATATACCACAATTATCCTGCAATGTTACCTTACAATTTTGTAACAATGAGGCAGAAACCGACGAAACTTCCCTGAAATATAAGAAAAGGAAGCAACCCTAAGGCTACTCCCTTCCTCCTACTATTACACTGCACCTCTTGTAAAGAAAGCTACAGCGATGGATAAAACCATAAATCCGACAGCCAATACGATGGTAATCTTATTCAATACCGCGTCAATGCCTCTCGCTTTCTGCTTACCCATCATTTGTTCTGCTCCCCCTGCAATCGCACCGGATAAACCAGCACTCTTACCGGATTGAAGCAAGACAACAACAATTAATCCAATGCAAAAGATTACAAGTAAGACTTTAAGAAAGAATGCCATATCAGTACCTCCATACCTAACCCAATAAAGCCTAGGTTGTCCATTCTAAGTATACTAAAATAAACTTTACCATAAACCTAGAGGGGATACAAGGCTACGAACGGAGGGAGAGGAACAAAAAGGACAGTAAATTTTACCTCCTAAACTAACCCTTAAGGTTATAGAAGGACTTTCTTCCGCCATATTGGCTGACAGGTCCTAATTCATCCTCAATGCGAAGCAATTGGTTGTACTTCGCCACACGATCCGTACGAGAAGGTGCACCGGTCTTGATTTGTCCAGCATTCGTAGCTACTGCAATATCCGCAATCGTCGCATCTTCTGTTTCTCCAGAACGGTGAGAAATAACAGCCGTGTACCCTGCACGCTTCGCCATTTCGATTGCGTCGAAGGTTTCGGTCAATGTTCCGATTTGGTTTACTTTAATTAAGATAGAGTTGGCAGTAGAGCTTTCGATACCACGGGATAATCTTTCCGTGTTGGTTACAAACAAGTCGTCTCCAACAAGCTGTACTTTGGAACCGATACGATCCGTAAGCATCTTCCAACCATCCCAATCATCCTCGGACAAGCCATCCTCGATAGAAATGATAGGATACTTATCAGCAAGTGAAGCAAGATAATCAACCATCTCAGCTGTCGTCTTCGTGACTCCTTCACCTTCTAAGTGGTAAGATCCATCCTTATACATTTCGGTTGCTGCCACGTCAAGAGCAAGGAAGATATCTTTACCTGGCTCGTAGCCAGCTTGCTTCACAGCTTCTAGGATGGTGGTGATGGCTTCTTCATTGGAGCCTAGATTAGGTGCAAATCCACCTTCATCTCCAACCGCTGTATTTAAACCTTTTTCCTTCAGTACGGATTTCAGCTGGTGGAAGATCTCTGCGCCCATGCGAAGAGCTTGAGAGAAGCTCTCTGCACCCACTGGCATCACCATAAACTCTTGGATATCTACGTTATTATCCGCATGTTCTCCCCCATTTAAGATGTTCATCATCGGAACAGGAAGCTGCTTCGCGTTGAATCCGCCAAGGTAAACATAAAGAGGAACGTTTAATTCGTTAGCAGCAGCATGAGCAATCGCCATGGAAACACCAAGAATAGCATTGGCTCCTAATTTGCTCTTATTCGGCGTTCCATCCAAATCAATCATCAACTGATCGATTCCCACTTGATCTAGGGCGTCTAATCCAATAATTTCTGGGGCAATAATTTCATTTACGTTGTCAACCGCTTGAAGGACACCTTTACCTAAATAGCGAGACTTATCTCCATCACGAAGCTCAACCGCTTCATACGCCCCTGTAGAAGCACCGGATGGCACCATTGCACGGCCAAATGCACCTGATTCTAAATAGACTTCAACTTCAACCGTAGGGTTACCACGAGAATCCAATACCTCTCTAGCATAAACATCAGAAATAATTGTCATTATCTTTTCGCTCCTTTTAAGTTATGAATTAATATAGGGACTTTCCGGTCATTTCTTTCGGCTGTTCCACACCTAACAACTTCAGTATGGTTGGAGAAATGTCGGCTAGGACACCGTCTTTTCGAAGTTCTACACCATCTTTGGTAACAATGAATGGAACAGGATACGTACTATGGGATGTGATCGGATTTCCATTCGGATCCAGCATGAGATCGGCATTCCCATGGTCGGCCGTAATCAGGGCAACTCCCCCCTTCGCAAGGATGGCATCGACCACCATTCCCATGCAGCGGTCTACGGTTTCCACGGCTTGAATGGTCGGTTCCATTCTTCCGGAGTGACCTACCATGTCGCAGTTTGCGAAGTTGAGGATGACCACATCATGAATATCCTTATCTAATTCATGGATTAAGGCATCTGTAATCCCTTGTGCACTCATCTCTGGCTTCAGGTCATAGGTCGCAACATCCTTAGGGGAAGGGATAAGAACCCTGGTTTCTCCCTCGAATTCAGCTTCGCGACCCCCGCTAAAGAAAAACGTGACATGAGGGTACTTTTCCGTCTCAGCAATACGCAACTGTTTTAGCCCCTCTTGGCAAAGAACTTCTCCCAACGTATTGTCTAGATTCGTAGGCTTGTACGCTACAAACCCTTGAACCGATTCACTGAACTTCGTCAAACAGACGAAATAAAGATCCTTTGGTGCCTTCTCTCCGCGATCAAACCCGCGGAAATCCTCATTGGTAAACACCTGAGACAACTGGATGGCCCGGTCTGGGCGGAAGTTAAAGAAGATGACAGCATCTTCGTCTTCTACTAGCCCATTCGGCTGGCCTTGCTCGTCTGTAATAACAGTAGGCATGACAAATTCATCGAAGATGCTCTTCTCATGGGACTCTTGGACGGCACGAAGAGGATCCACATAGGCAGGTCCTTCTCCATACACCATAGCCCGGTAAGATTTCTCCGTACGCTCCCAGCGCTTGTCCCGATCCATCGCATAATAACGCCCTTGAACCGTAGCAAACTGTCCTACACCGAGTTCCTGCATTTTCATCTGGGCTTCCTGAACATAGCGAGTCGCACTATCTGGCGATACATCTCGTCCATCTAAGAAGGCATGTATGTATACTTTCTCGATCTGCTGTTTCTTCGCTAGCTCCAACAAGGCAAAGAGATGGCGAATATGGCTATGAACCCCGCCATCAGACAGGAGACCATAAAGGTGAAGCTTGGTGTCTTTTTCTTTCACATGACGCATCGCTCCAAGAAAAGTCTCATTCTCAAAGAAGTGACCTTCCCGAATTTCCTTCGTCACTCTGGTTAAATCCTGATACACCACTCTTCCAGCTCCCAGATTGAGATGCCCGACTTCGGAATTCCCCATCTGTCCTTCTGGCAATCCGACCGCTTCCCCACTGGCTTCCAGCAGGGTGTTCGGATACTTGTTCCAAAAACGGTCAAAGTTCGGCTTGTTTGCCTGGGCAACAGCGTTCCCATAGGTTTCTTTTCGCATAGCAAAGCCATCTAAAATGACTAAGGCAACAGGTTTGGGTCTATTCATCTTACTGCTCTGCTCCTTTCAATAAGGCAAGGAAGGAATCAGGCTGTAAGCTTGCACCGCCGACCAACGCACCGTCAATATCACTCTGCAACATAAAACCTGCAATATTATCAGGCTTCACGCTTCCACCATATTGGATTCGCACTTGATTTGCAATGTTCTGATCATATTGGTCAGCGATGAGTTGGCGGATAAAGCCAATAACCTCACCCGCCTCCTCGGCAGAAGAAGTCTTCCCCGTACCAATCGCCCAGATCGGTTCATAAGCAATAACCATGGTCACCATCTGCTCTGAGCTAACATCCTTCATGGCGGCTTCCATCTGCACCTTTACAACTTCCTTCGTCTGATTCGCTTCTCTTTGCTCCAAGTCTTCCCCTACACATACGATAGGAACGATTCCATGCTTCAAGGCAGCATGAAGGCGCTGATTGACCGTTTCATCCGTCTCTCCAAAATAAGCTCGACGTTCAGAATGGCCAATGATAGCATATTTTACGCCTAACTCTTGGAGCATTAAGGGACTGATCTCACCTGTAAAAGCTCCTTCCTCTGCCCAGTGAATGTTCTGGGCGCCAAGGGCAATGTTCTTACCAGAAAGAGCTTCAGATAACGCTGGCAGCATAGTATAAGGTGCACATATAATAGCTTCTACCCGGTCTCCCTGGACAGGCATAGCTTCTGCGAACTTCTTTGCCTCTGCGATCGTCTTGAACATTTTCCAGTTTCCTGCTAGGATTGGAATTCTCATGTCATCACCTATTTATCTTCCAGTACGGTAACTCCCGGAAGTTTCTTTCCTTCCATAAATTCTAATGAAGCTCCGCCACCCGTAGAGATATGGGACATCTTCTCTGCGACTCCTGCTTTCTCCACTGCAGCAACGGAATCACCGCCGCCAATAATGGTGGTTCCTTGTACATTCACCATCGCTTGGGCAATCGCCTCCGTACCCTTCATGAACGCCTCCATCTCGAATACGCCCATCGGCCCGTTCCAAACCACCGTCTTGGAATCGGCAACCACCTTCTGGTAGCGTTCTGCCGTCTCAGGTCCGATATCCAACGCTTGCCATCCTTCTGGAATCGCACTGACCGATACGGCTTGGGTGTTAGCATCGTTCGAGAACCGATCCGCGACAATACAATCGGTCGGAATGTAGAATTGAACGCCTTTTTCCTTTGCCTTTTGGATAAAGGAAGCAGCCAATTCTACCTTATCCTCTTCAAGTAGAGAAGCCCCAACGTCAAATCCTTGTGCCTTTATGAAGGTATTCGCTAACCCTCCACCAAGAATTAGGTTGTCCACTTTATCCAGCAGACTTTCAATTACGCCAATTTTATCCTTCACCTTCGCGCCGCCGATAATCGCGGTAAAAGGACGCTCCGGGTTGGAGAGGGCACCACCAAGAAATTCTAGTTCCTTTTCCATTAAAAATCCGGAAACGGCAGGTATGTAATGTCCAATACCTTCTGTAGAAGCGTGCGCACGGTGTGCCGCTCCGAACGCGTCATTCACGAATAAATCAGCAATCTCCGCAAACTGCTTCGCTAACTCGGGGTCATTCTTCTCTTCCCCTGACATAAAACGTACATTCTCTAACAAGAGGACGTCCCCATTTTGCATGGCTGTGACTTGAGATGCGACCGCCTCTCCCACCACTTCCTCCGTCTTGCTTACTGGACTTCCCAACAATTCAGATAGTCTCTGTGCTACAGCTGTCAGTCTCATTTCTTCAACGACTGTTCCCTTAGGTCGGCCCAAGTGACTAGCAAGAATAACCTTAGCACCTTGGTCCTTTAGGTATTGAATCGTGGGTACCGCGGCACGAATTCGAGTATCATCCGTGATAGTCCCCTCGCTCATTGGTACATTAAAATCCACACGACAAAAAACTCTCTTTCCCGCCACATCCACATCTCGAATTGTCTTTTTCTGCATGCTAGGGCCTCCTTTATCTTTCCTGAGGTCAATATATACCGAAAAGGGAGAAATCTAAATTCATTCTCCCTTTCTTAAACACGTTTATAATTTTACTTTTACAAACCCTTTTTGGCAATATAATCCGCTAAATCTACTACACGACAAGAATAACCCCATTCATTATCGTACCAAGAGACAACCTTGACCATGTTCCCCTCTAGTACCATAGTGGACAAAGCATCAATGCTAGAGGAATGTGGATCCCCGTTGTAATCAACGGAAACAAGTGGTTCCTCAGAGTAAGCCATGATACCCTTCAATCGGCCTTCCGCCGCTTCCTTCAAGGCGCCATTGACTTCTTCTAAGGTGACGTCCTGCTCTAGTTCAAGAACAAGATCTACGACGGATACGTTCGGAGTGGGAACCCTCATGGCAAAACCGTTCAATTTCCCTTTCAGTTCTGGAAGAACTAATCCTACTGCTTTCGCCGCTCCGGTAGATGTAGGAATAATGCTTTCTGCGGCAGCACGCGCACGGCGGAGGTCCTTATGTGGAAGATCTAAGATCTGTTGGTCATTCGTATACGAGTGCACGGTCGTCATAAGTCCACGACGAATACCGAATTTATCATTGATGACTTTAGCAAAAGGAGCTAAGCAGTTCGTTGTACAAGAGGCATTGGAAATCACATGATGGTTTGCAGCATCGTATTTCTCCTCATTAACACCCAAAACTATGGTAATATCTTCATTGGATCCAGGAGCCGAGATAATGACCTTCTTGGCACCGGCCTCCATATGCTTCGCTGCGTCCTCACGCTTCGTAAAACGACCCGTCGACTCCACGACAATATCCACTCCAAGCTCTCCCCATGGAAGACCGGCTGGATCACGCTCTGCTAAAACCTTAATTTCCTTGCCATTTACAGATATATAGCCATTCCCTGCTTTTACATCTGCATCCAGTCGGCCGTGAATACTGTCATACTTGAGCAGGTGAGCCAATGTACTTGCATCCGTTAAATCGTTAACGGCAACGATTTCTACTTCAGGATGATTCAGAGCTGCACGAAATACGTTTCTTCCGATCCTACCGAATCCGTTAATTCCTACCTTAACCATAAGTCATTCCTCCTCTGGATATACCAGCTATATGTGATGAATGTCATTCGTCTTTTTTTGTATGCTTTATCTTGTTTAGTATGATTCAGGAGCGTATCAAATATTTAAGGGACATAAATTGTCCACATGTATATAATTACGTCCCACTCATCCTTATTTTCGCACGACATTTTCCAATTGTCAACTCCATAACAAGAAAAAAATCCCAAGAAAAGAAGGATTCTTCTTATCTTGGGATCGCTATTATTTTTCTTTTTCCATTCTCAAATCCAGCTCTCTTCGCAGCCAAAGTTCCGCCATCTTAGATACGAAAACCTCTTCACCGTTAATATGAACAACGGGTATCGTCCATTTATACAATTCATAAATTTCTTCATCCGTAGTTATGTCAAACATCTGCAACTCAATCGGATAATCTTCAGCTACCCGTTGCACGCGTTCCTTCACATCGTCACAGAGACAGCAGCCGTCCCGGGTAAAGATCGTAATTTGAAAAGGCGACATTTCTTTAATACCTCTTTCTTTTAGCTGACGATAGAATGCCTAATTCTTCTCTGTACTTGGCTACCGTCCTACGGGATATCTCAATACCAGTTTCATTAAGCAATTCACAAAGCTTCTGATCAGACAGAGGCTTCTTGCGGTCTTCCTGATCGATGAATTGTTTGAGCTTCGCTTTTACACTTTCCGAAGAGGTGGCATCCCCACTCGCCGTGGTGAGTCCAGAGGAGAAGAAATACTTCAGTTCAAAGACTCCTCTCGGAGTTTGTACATACTTATTATTCGTTGCACGACTAATCGTTGATTCATGAAGGTCAACAATATCGGCAATTTCTTTTAAATTCATCGGCTTTAGATAAGCAATCCCCTTTTCGAAAAACTCTCTCTGCTCTTTCACAATCGCTTCTGTTACTTTATAAATGGTCATCCTACGTTGTTCAATACTCTTAATGAGCCAGAGGGCTGAGTTCATCTTATCATGGATATATTTCTTGGCGTTCTCATCTTGCTTCAACAATCTCTCGTAGTGACTGCTGATGCTTAAGCGTGGAGAGGTTGAATCGTTCACAAGGATAATGTATTCATCTTCTACTTTCTCGACTGTTACATCTGGAATAATATATCGGGGCTCATCACGATAATAATCCGAACCAGGTCTAGGGTTGAGCGAGCGAATGAAGTCAGCTGCGACCTGAATATCTTGGGGCGTAACCTGTAAGTCCCCAGCAATCTTACTAATTCGTCCATCCGCCAAGTCTGTTAGATATTTCTCCACGATTGCAAAAGCAAGAGAATCCTTTTCCCCTGCATACTCTAGTTGAATAATGAGACATTCTTTGAGATCTCTCGCCCCAACGCCTCTGGGCTCTAAACTCTGTACAATCCAGAGTGCTTGCTCGACTTCTTCGAGATCTACATTTAACGTTTGAGCAACCTGTTCGAGAGCTAGCTCTAGATACCCCTTCTCATCTAAGTTGCCAATGATATATTTAGAAACTTCTCTAATTATCTCCGGTAATTCCTTAATATAAGATAGCTGTTCAGATAGATGCCTCTCTAAAGAGTGATCATTGCGAACGACCCAATCCAATGGATTGTATTCGTTTTCATGCGAACGTACATTGCTCCCCACATAGTCCCCCTGGGACGATGCACGAATGTATTCCGACCAGTCCACATCTCCTGTTCCATCGTTGGTATTCTTGGTCTCTGTCTGCCTGTTTATTTCCATATCTAATGGTTCAATAACTGGATTCTCGCTAAGTTGTTGATTAATGTAATCCAGTAAATCTAATGCGGAAAATTGAAGAATCGTGATCGCCTGACGCAGTTCTGGCGTCATCACTAATTTCATTGATTGCTCTTGATAGAGCCCGTACCCCATCTGCATCGTTATCACCCCTTAGTCTGTGTGTTATATCCGTTACTTTTATTTAGAACTATATATTCGTTATGATAAGCTAAATCCCTGCTTATTTCATTGGTATTTTTTAAGGTACTGCAGGCTTCAAAAAAGAAATCCCCCTTACATGCTACGTAAGCGGGCTTGTTTATTTGCCAATAATTAATACTCCCTTGGAACTAATTGGTCCCCTGACACCGTACTTGAACAGTTTGGACAGACATATTGTGAAAAATAGTCCCCAAACCCTTTTACAATTGACTCAATCTCTCTTACTCCAACTTTATACCGACTCGCGGTGGAAGTATCCCAAGACCCGGACGTAGAAGTGATATAGCACTTAGGACAGCTAAACCGATGAATCCCATCCCTCATCACGTTACTCCCCCTTCTTCTCTTTTCTACTAGACTACTAGAAAACTTGGCTTACGCCAAGTGAAAAAAAGCGGAAACAAGTTTTCCTCGTCCTGTCCAGATGATATACATAGTTATGATCCTGACGGGGCTAGAAAACCTGGCTGACGCCAAGTGCAATAAGATTCGTTATGTCAAAAATACGAGAAATTTGTTGAATTTTTTTAATTGAAAACGCTTACCTAATTCGGTATACTAAATTTAACCCTGATACCATTGTTCAGGTTTCTCTCCACTCCTATCTTTATTGAACCACCGAATAATCGGTGGATTTTTTTTTATCACACACAAGGCCTTCAAGGTATAAAAGGGAGTCAAAACGGTCGAAGATAGAATGAGGCACATAAATCGTTTTTGACCATTATTGACCTTTCTTTAGGTTTGATGTACTATGAAAGAGTAAAGCAGATTTATCCAGTTGAGAGGAGGAAATCCCATGTTAGTCCCTACCGTCATAGAACAAACCAATCGCGGGGAAAGAGCTTATGATATCTACTCCCGTTTGCTGAAGGACCGGATCATTTTTTTGGGAACACCTATTAACGACCAAATTGCAAACAGCGTTGTCGCTCAGTTGCTATTTCTAGCGGCCGAAGATCCAGAGAAGGATATTAGTATTTACATAAACAGCCCTGGTGGTTCCATTACTGCTGGTATGGCTATTTATGATACCATGCAGTTCATTAAGCCAGATGTATCTACCATCTGCATCGGCATGGCAGCCAGCATGGGTGCGTTCCTATTATGTGCTGGTGCGCAGGGTAAGCGTTTTGCCCTCCCTAACAGTGAAGTTATGATTCACCAACCTCTAGGTGGTGCTCAAGGACAAGCCAGCGACATTGAGATTAGTGCGAAGCGTATTCTACGTATGCGTGATCATCTTAACTCGATTATGGCTGAGAGAACAGGCCAACCTAAAGAAAGACTAGAACGTGACACCGATCGAGATAATTTCATGAGTGCCGTCGAAGCAAAGGAATACGGACTTATCGATGACGTTATCCAAAGAATTGATCAGAAGAAATAAGAGGGTCCCTGCGGGCCCTTTTTTATGTTTTTGTTACAAAATTAAAAAATCCGCCTACCCTATGATCAGATAAGCGGACCACTACTCTATGCTTCTGCTTTTTCAACGAGAACCTTCAAGTTTGAAACCGCTTCCTCAGCGTCTGAACCTTCTGCGGAAATCGTAATTTCAGTGCCGTTGCTTACAGCTAAACTCATAATCCCCATGATGCTCTTTGCATTGACCTTCTTGTTGTCTTTTTCAACAAAAATCTCTGCAGAATAACGATTCGCTTCCTGTACAAAGAAAGCAGCTGGACGAGCTTGCAATCCCGTCTTTAAATTTACAGTAGCTTGTTGACGAACCAACTCGATTGCCCCCCTTATCTTGCCTCGAACTTTTTAGTAATACAACCATTATATCATAAATGTTAGCTTTCTTTACGCTGAAGTTTTTCTGCCATTTCGTTAAGTTTTCGTAAACGATGATTAATGCCGGATTTACTCACTTTTCCACTGGGGAGCATCTCCCCTAATTCAGCAAGATTAAGATCAGGGTACTTCAGTCGCAATTCAGCTACTTCCCGCAACTTATCTGGAAGCTGATCTAACCCTAGGTCCCGCTCGATGAGCTTGATGTTCTCAATCTGTTTAATCGCAGCACTGACCGTCTTGTTCAGATTGGCGGTTTCACAATTCACCAATCGGTTTACGGAATTTCGCATATCTTTTACAATACGGATATCTTCGAAGTAGAGCAAAGCCTGATGGGCTCCGATGAGACTCAGGAATTCCGTAATCTTCTCTACTTCCTTAATATACATAACATAACCCTTTTTTCTCTCAATGCAGCGAGAATTCATCTGGAACTTGTTAGCAAGACTGCTTAAGTCCTTGCAGTGCTCTTGATACAGCGAAAAAATTTCTAAGTGGTAACTGTTGGATTCAGGGTGATTGACCGAACCCCCCGCTAAAAAAGCTCCTCGCAAATAAGCTCGCTTACAGCAAGATTTCTTCACGGTTTCCTTAGGAATACCTTGAGAAAAAGTTCCCATACTATATATCTGCAATGATTCAAGAATTTGTCTTGCGTGTTGAGGAAGTCTTACAATATAAACATTATTCTTCTTTAAACGCATCTTCTTCTGGACAAGCAATTCTGCATGGGCACTGAAGTGTTCTTTTACTAAAAGGTAGATCCTTCGAGCAATCGCCGCGTTTTCTGTCACTACATCCAAAATAAATCGATTGTTTCCGAATTGAATACTTCCATTCATTCGAATTAATGCCGCTAGTTCGGCTTTGGCACAGCAAGCCTGAGCTTCTAGCTGCGTTAACTCTTTCTTGGTTAAAGCTGCAAAAGACAATCCATCCACCTCACTTCTGCTCCATGAGCGTGGCTATGATTTCGGCCAACTTATGTGCATCATGGCGCAAGTAGGTCTCATACATCACGAAGTTATCTTCGATGATCTGAAATCCAAATTTGAGTAAGCGCTCCCGATCGTACTGAACAGGCGTCGCTCCCTTTTCCCGGTATCTCTCTAGGATAGCCTCGGGAATTGCTGCATTGTTTACTAATATGGTATCGAATAAATCCGCTCCCACGTGATTATATAAGGCATTGGCATGATCAGAAGCGGTATAAAAGTCCGTTTCTCCAGGCTGAGTCATCACATTGCAAATATAAGCTTTCCTCGCTTTGGACTCTTTTATCGCTTTCGATATTCCGGGAACCAACAAATTAGGTAGGATGCTCGTATATAAGCTACCTGGCCCGAGCAGGATCAGATCAGCTTCCTGAATCGCTTGAATCGCGTCATCTAATGGCTGTACATCCTTCGGTTCTAAAAATACTCGCCTAATTTTTTTCCCCATTTTCGGGATTTGGGATTCTCCAGACACAATGGTACCGTCTTCCATCTCTGCCTTTAGAACGATGGCTTGATTAGCAGAGGGCAAAACTTGCCCACGAACCGCTAGAACCCGACTGATTTCCTTCACGGCTGTTACAAAATCACCCGTAATCTCCTTCATCGCTGCAATAAACAAATTTCCTAAGCTATGCCCAGCTAACCCCCCTCCACTAACGAAGCGGTACTGGAATAGGTTGGCCAACAAAGGCTCTGTATCGGCTAAGGCAACGATAACATTACGAATGTCCCCTGGGGGGGGCATGGACATTTCTTCACGAAGACGACCCGAGCTACCTCCATCATCAGCAACGGTAACAATCGCACTTAAATCGAACGGCTTTTCCTTTAAGCCTCTGAGTAGAACCGATAGTCCAGTTCCGCCACCAATCACGACGACCTTGCGCTGGGGCATCTCTTCTTCCGCTCGCCATTCCTCCATGCCTTCACCTCACTTCCGGTCACGATCAATATCTCGATGGCTCACACGAGTCAAATATTCATCCTTAAATTTCTGTCCCAAATACTCCGCAATGGATACCGAGCGATGTTTTCCTCCGGTGCAACCAATACCAATCACGAGCTGTGCCTTACCTTCCTTCTGATAATGAGGAAGCGTATACCCAATAAAGTCGATCAAGCGCTTTACAAAATCAACAGACTCATCCCATTGGAAAACATAGCCGGATACCTCTTGATCCAATCCTGTTTTCGGACGCAGTTCCTCAATATAATGTGGGTTCGGTAAGAAGCGAACATCAAAGACTAAATCCGCATCGATAGGAATCCCATACTTAAATCCAAAAGAAGTAATATTGACCGTCATCTGGGACTGCATTGTAGAAAAGTAGTTGGAGATCTTCTCTTTCAATTGAACCGGCTTCAATTGACTGGAATCCAAGATGAGGTTGGCACGACCCTTAATCTCCTCTAACATTCTTCGCTCTGCAAAGATCCCTTCCATAGGGAGCCCCTCAGGTGCTAAAGGATGGCGTCGGCGCGTTTCCTTGTATCGTTGTACCAGTACTTGATCAGATGAATCAAGGAACAGTATCTGGTAATGAATATGTTCCATCTCATCAAGCCTAATTAGGGCATCCGATAATGTGTCAAAAAACTCTCGCCCTCTCAGATCTATAACAAGGGCAACTTTCTTTATCCGACCGCCCGATTGTTCAATAAGCTCAGCAAACTTCGGAATGAGCAAGGGTGGTAGATTATCGACGCAAAAAAAGCCTAAGTCCTCCAAGCTTTGGACAGCGACTGTTTTCCCCGCTCCGGACATTCCCGTAATAATCAATAAATTAATTTGCTTCTCGGACATAGATCTCACCCCTTCTCCCTAGAATACCACCAAACCGGTTGATCAACAATTTATTTTACACTAAAGTGCGAATTAGTGCCTAGGAAAGTTTATCCCAACACCAAAAAGACAAAAAAGTAGCGTGATTCCAAGAATCACGCCGTCTGAATATATTATAAGGGGGTCAATTTGATAATTTTATTATATGCGATTCATGTTTCAGGAGTGTTACAAAAGTATTAAACTTTAGTTAAGACTGCTGTGCCTGCTCTTCTTTCAACTGTTCTTCCAAGTTTTCTACGAAGTGTTGAGCACTTAAGGCAGCCACGCCTCCATCTCCTGTCGCGGTGACCACTTGACGAAGCATCTTTTCCCGGACATCCCCAGCAGCGAAGATCCCTGGTACGCTTGTTTTCATCTTTTCATCCGTCAGGACGTAGCCCGATTCATTCGTGATCCCAAGACCTTGAACCTCTTTAGACAATGGATCCATTCCTACATAGATGAAGACCCCATCACATTTAAACTCTCTTTGTTCCCCTGTATTGGCATCTTCCAAAAGAACGCTCTTCACCACGT
Source organism: Ammoniphilus sp. CFH 90114 (assembly GCF_004123195.1). NCBI lineage: Bacteria > Bacillati > Bacillota > Bacilli > Caryophanales > Paenibacillaceae > Ammoniphilus > Ammoniphilus sp. CFH 90114. The sequence continues at coordinate 70,916 of NZ_SDLI01000013.1, read as the reverse complement.
TCTCCCCTTTAACTTCCTTTACATGAGTATTCCAAATCACTTCAATCTTTGGATTTTCAAAGGCACGCTTTTGAAGAATCTTCTGAGCACGGAATTGATCTCTACGATGAATAATCGTCACCTTCGTAGCAAAGCGAGTTAAGAATACCGCTTCTTCCACCGCAGAATCCCCTCCCCCAACGACAACCAATTCCTTGCCTCGGAAGAAAGCCCCATCACAAACCGCACAATAGGAAACTCCGCGACCAGCGAATTCCTTTTCACCCGGAACTCCCAACTCACGGTGCTCCGCGCCGGTCGCTACGATAATCGATTTCGCCAAGTACTCCTTATTGCCTGCACGAACCTTCTTATAAGGGAATCCGTCTTCAACGACCGTAATGTCCCCGTATGCATATTCAGCACCGAATTTCTTCGCATGCTCAAACATCTTCGTGGAAAGGTCAGGCCCAAGAATATGATCATACCCTGGGTAGTTCTCAATCTCTTCTGTATTCGCCATCTGCCCGCCAGGAATCCCTCTCTCTAACATTAAAGTAGACATATTGGCTCTTGACGTATAAACCGCCGCCGTCATCCCAGCTGGACCTGCACCCGCAATAATTACATCATAAATTTTTTGTTCTGACATACCGATTCCCTCTCTTTCCTATCTGGAAAAATTATTTATATAGTAAGTATACTACATATTTAAAATTATTACAAATAAGATTATGTAGCTGACATAGGAAAAGGAACCCTATGTACTTAGGTTCCTTCCTTTGGATAATTCCTTTTCCATTGTTTCTATGTGCTTCTTGACTGTTTTTGGCGCTGCCTCATAATAGGAAGCCACCTCTTCCAAGCTTCCACCTGCAACCATCCACTCCAAGGCCGCTGCCCAAGCCTCAGGCTTACGAATGACAGGAATATCTGGGTACGCCATATGGATATATTGAGACCAAAGTTCGCCTGCTTTGTGTTGCTGTTGTTCATCTAGTTCTGTTCTCAAAGACTCCAACACTCGGTGCCAAGTCTTCTTCCAAGGGACCTTCGTTTCGGAAGAATATCCGAGTGTCTTCAAGACAAATTGAGCAATCCTCTTCAATTCCTCGTCCTGGTCCGCCTGCTGCACGAACTCAAGCAAGGCTTCAATTACTTCCTGATCTCCCAGCCATTCGAAAGCTTGCAAGACTTGCAACTTGGTTTCTCGATCGCCATGGCGTAAAGCCCATAAAAAGGAGGAACGGATAAAAGGATCATTCTCCACCTCTTCCTGCAAGGAAGGTTCAGGGACATGAGTATTGGTCTTCTTTTTCTTCTTCGCATAGGTAGGAAGATGATAATAGTAAGGGATATCCTTCGGAAGTTTCTCTCCCTTCTTCAATCGCTCAAGATAATAGGGAGCAATAGGGGAGCCTGGGTCTTCCAGCTGTACCATCTTCCAGTACTTCTCTGCTTCCTTCAGGTGACCTGTGTTATAGGCCGAAACGGCGCAGTAATGGAAAAGGTGAAAATCAAGCTGACCCGCATAGCCGGCCATTTTCCTAAACAGCTGGTATGCCGTCTGATGTTCTCCCATAACCCCTAGAGTGATACCCAGCTTATAAGCCTGATCATATTGAAGAGGAATCAGCTTCTTCAAATTACTTAATAACTTTCCTAATGACTCATGCTCCTGCTGCTGATAATAAAGAATCGCTAAATTGCACAGCGCATGAATATTATGTGGTTCTTGTTCAAGTACCAGGTGTATCGTATCTCGAGCCTTCTCGAATTCCCCTTTATAGTAGTAGCAAAGGGAAAGATTATTGCTTGCCGCCAGAAAATCCGGATACTCTGAGGTGAGCTTAATTAGGAGCTTCTCAGCTTGCTGAAAGCTTCCTTCTTCCATCAAAATACGGGCCTTCTCATGTAGAGAGGTTTTCTCATCTTGAAGAGACGGATCCACCTCATCAGGCAGGGGCTGTGGATGCTCTAACTCCTCACCCAGATACTCAAGCAACTCCTCTGCGTCCTGAACATATCGTCCTGTAGGATCCTTTCGCAAGTAGATTAAGGCATGTTCCTCTGCCTTCTCTAGCAGATCTAGATATACATAATTGCAAGCAAGGTAATAGTGACATTCCACCGCATTCTCATCCATCTTCTGAAGAACATGTTGAAGAACTTCATTCGATTCCTGGTACTTGCCTAAATGGCCAAGCACTCCTGCCATATTACAGAATAGGAGAGCATTATGAGGCTCCATCTCCACGGCTTTCTTATAATAGTAGAGAGCTTTAGCATAGTTATATCGATCCAGCGACTTATTGGCACGCTCTATATAAAAGTCAGCAGTAATCGTCATCGGAATAACATTCTTAGGCTTTAAAGGCATACAGACTCCTCACTCCATCGTTATGCTACCAGTATACCACATCTCATCAGGGTAAGGAGGAATGGGAAAATAAGAAAAAAAGTTTTGGCCGCTTACATGGCGACCAAAACTCTTAGAAGTTGGTTATTTTTTATGACGACGAGATAATTCCTGAAGGACCTCATCAAGAGGCAAACGTTGCTCTCTTAAGAGGACAAGCAGGTGATAAAGAAGATCGCTGGCCTCGTAACGCAGTTCTTCTGGGTCACGATTTTTTGCTGCGATAATCACTTCACTGGCTTCTTCCCCTACCTTTTTGAGGATCTTATCTACACCTTTTTCGAATAAATAGGTCGTGTATGCCCCTTCTGGTCTCTCGGCATCTCGCTTCGCGATCAAACTCTCGAGATCAGATAGAATGGCAAATCGATTTTCCATTGAGGTATCTTGTCCGTAGATTGTATCAAAGCAGGTATACGTATCCCGATGGCAAGCAGGTCCTGCTGGCTGGACTTTAATGAGCAGCGTATCGCCGTCGCAGTCAAGCGATATACTGACGACCTTCTGTGTGTTTCCAGAGGTAGCCCCTTTATGCCAAAGCTCCTCACGAGAGCGGCTCCAGAAGACCGTTTCCCCCTTATCCAGGGTCTGTTGCAAAGATTCCCGGCTCATGTAAGCCATCATGAGCACTTCCTTGCTCGCAGCATCCTGGACAATAGCTGGAACAAGTCCTTTTTCATCAAATTTAATATTCTCCCAAGCGATCATAGACGAACTTCCACTCCTTTTTCCTGCAGATGCGCTTTGACTTCTCCGATGGATACTTCCTTGTAGTGGAAAATCGATGCGGCTAATCCCGCGTCTGCTTTTCCTTCTGTGAACGCTTCGAGGAAGTGCTCCGGATTGCCGGCACCTCCAGAAGCAATAACCGGAATGCCCACCGCCTCCGAGATCGCTCTCGTCAGTTCAATATCAAATCCATCCTTATGTCCGTCCGTGTTCATACTCGTAAGAAGGATTTCTCCAGCACCGAGCTGTTCCGCCTCTCGAGCCCATTCTACAGCATCTCTTCCTGTTTCCTTGCGGCCGCCATGAGTAAAAACCTCCCAGCCTTGACCGTCCGCTTTGCGCTTCGCATCAATCGCTACCACGATGCACTGTGAGCCGAACACCTCGGCTCCTTCACGGATCAGCTCTGGACGCAGGACGGCCGATGTATTCATCGACACTTTATCCGCACCCGCTCGAAGAACGCGGCGCATATCGTCGACACTATTAATTCCGCCTCCGACCGTAAAAGGAATGGTGACCTTTCCAGCCGTTTCCCGAATGACTTCCACCATCGTTTGGCGGCCTTCATGAGAGGCCGAGATATCTAAAAAGACAAGCTCATCGGCTCCCTCTTGACTATAAAGCTCAGCCAACTCCACCGGGTCACCAGCATCCCTAAGGTTCACGAAGCTGACCCCTTTGACCACGCGCCCATCCTTCACATCTAGGCACGGGATGATTCGTTTCGTAAGCAAATTATTTCACCTCTACTTCCTTTACCGCATCCGTTAAGTTCACCCGATCTGTATAAAGAGCCTTTCCGACAATCGCGCCGCAAACCCCATCCTGTGCATACTGTGCAAGGTTGTGCAAGTCCTTCATCACGCTGACGCCTCCGGAAGCAATCACTTGCACCTCAGCCGCACGCGCAAGCCCAACAATCTCCGCAATGTTTGGTCCCTGGAGCGTTCCATCGCGAGCAATGTCCGTATAAATGAAAACTTCGGCTCCTTTTTTCGCCAGCTCCTGGGCAAGTTCTTCCGCTTTTACTTCGGAAGTTTCTAACCAACCATGGGTAGCAACATATCCATTACGAGCATCAATCCCGATAGCAATCCGCTTCCCTCCGTATCGCGCAAGCGCCTCTTCAACAAAAGGACGATTCTGGATCGCAGAGGTTCCGAGGATGACTCGACTTACGCCTCCCTCCAGGTATCTCTCCACTTGCTCGATCTCACGAATGCCCCCACCCACTTGCACAGGAACTTGAAGGGACTTCGCAATCTCAAGGATAATCTCATCATTAACAGGAGCTCCTGCCTTTGCTCCATCCAAGTCAACCAAGTGTACCCAAGAAGCGCCTTGCTCTTCCCACTTTTTAGCCATCTCTACAGGAGAATCGCCGTAGACCGTTTCTTGGTTGTAATCTCCTTGTACCAGACGAACACATTTTCCTCCACGAATATCAATCGCTGGATAAATTAAAAACTCAGCCATGCTTCACGCCCTCCTTCACTAGCTTCGCAAAGTTGTCTAATAATTTCATACCCACATCTCCGCTTTTCTCCGGGTGAAATTGGGTCGCAAAAACATTTCCTCGTCCAATAATGGCCGGTACTTCCTGGAAGTAGTCCGCTGTCGCAATAAGAGTCTCCCTCTCCGTTGTTTCCGGTTGAAGGAAATAGGAGTGGACAAAGTAGGCATACCCTTCCTCAACTCCCTGAAGCAACGGGCTTTCAGGTTGCAAGAACTTCAATCGATTCCAGCCCATATGAGGGATCTTATAGTCTCCTTGAAAACGACGAACCGCCCCCTTGAAGATGGATAATCCTTCATGCTGGCCATGCTCTTCACTTTGGCTAAAAAGCAGCTGCATCCCAAGACAGATCCCAAAAAGCGGCTTACCCGAATCCGCAAATTCACGGATGGCTTCTACGAAGCCTTGGTCCCTTAGGTTGCGCATCGCATCTCCAAAAGCACCCACGCCTGGAAGAATTGCGCCATCTGCTTTTAGAAGCTGGTCTGGTGTTTCAACGATTTCGTATTCATAGCCCAAGCGCTCTAAAGCCTTACTCACGCTATGCAAGTTCCCCATTCCATAATCAATGATCGCAATCATGTTTATAACATCCCCTTTGTTGACGGAACCCCTTTGACTCGCGGATCAATGGAGGTGGCTTCATCCAATGCACGGGCAAGAGCCTTGAAAATCGCTTCAATCATATGATGCGTATTCATGCCATAGTGCAGGATGATATGCAAGTTCATTCTCGCTTCTAAAGCAAGCTTCCACATGAACTCATGAACCAACTCTGTCGGGAATTGTCCTACTTGTGGGCTTGGGTATTGAGCACGGTATTCTAGATGAGGTCGGTTGCTTAGGTCAATGACCACTTGAGCAAGCGTTTCGTCCATCGGTACAAAAGAGTTCCCATAGCGCTTAATTCCCTTTTTATCTCCAAGAGCTTCCCTCAGCACTTGTCCAAGGCAAATCGCAATATCCTCCACCGTGTGATGGTAGTCGATATCAATATCTCCAACGGCCTTGACCGTCAAATTGAATTGGCCATGCTTCGTAAACAAATCTAGCATATGGTTAAGAAAAGGGACACCCGTATCAATTTCGGCTTTTCCTTCTCCGTCTATTTCAAAACTTAGTTCAATGTCCGTTTCGTTTGTCTTACGGTGGATTTGACTGCTGCGCATGATGACTTGTTAACCCCTTTCTTTTTTCAAACGGAATTCAATCGCTCTAGCATGAGCGGTTAATCCTTCGGATTCAGCCAATGCCATAATCTTTTGGCCGTTCTTGAGTAGGTCAGTTTTGCTATAGGAAATGAGGCTCGATTTCTTAATAAAATCATCTACATTAAGTGGGGATGAGAATCTCGCTGTCCCATTCGTCGGCAAAACATGATTCGGACCCGCAAAATAATCACCAACAGGCTCAGAACTGTATTCCCCTAAGAAGATGGCGCCTGCGTTTTCAATTTGTCCAACATAGTTAAAAGGTTCTTCAATCATCAGTTCTAAGTGCTCTGGTGCTAGTTGGTTGACGATTTCGATCCCTTGCTCTAGATCTCTTACGACACAAATCGCTCCGTAATCACGGATCGAGGCTTCGGCAATTTCCCGACGCAGGAGCTCAGCTACTTGACTTTCAATCTCTTCTTGCACTTGCTTGGCTAGTGTTTCACTTGTCGTAACCAGCACGGCGGAAGCCATTGGATCATGCTCCGCTTGAGAGAGAAGATCAGCCGCGATATAAGTAGGGTTGGCTTTCTCGTCAGCTAATACGACGATTTCGCTCGGTCCCGCCACCATATCGATATCCACCAATCCAAACACTTCTCTTTTTGCTAGAGCCACATAGATATTTCCCGGACCCACAATTTTATCGACAGGTTTGATCGTATCTGTTCCATAGGTCAAAGCGGCTACCGCTTGAGCACCGCCTACTTTATAAATTTCGGTCACGCCAGCCACTTTTGCGGCAGCTAACACGCCTGGATCAATCTTTCCCTGTTGATCGGGTGGAGTCACCATCACGATTTCTGCCACTCCAGCCACCTTCGCCGGCATCGCGTTCATGAGTACGGAGGATGGATAGGCCGCTCTGCCTCCTGGTACGTAAATTCCCACACGCTTAAGCGGTCGGATAATCTGTCCCAGCAAAGTTCCAGTTGGAGAAGTCTGCATCCAGGACTGACGCGCTTGTTTTTCGTGAAAAATTCGAATATTATCTGCAGCTTCTCTTAAGGCTTCCACAATCTCAGTTGATGTTTCCTCCAGAGCTGCTTCGATTTCTTCATTCGTTACTTTCCATTCTTCTAAGTGAACCTTATCGAACATCTCTGTAAAGCGGCGAACAGCCGTATCGCCTTCCTTCTTTACAGCAGCTAGGATCTGAAGCACGGCTTGGCGCTGCTCATCCGTTCCCGTTTCCACATCCCGTTTCGTTGAAAAGTTGTTCACATCCACGATCTTGATCATGATTCTTCCCCTCTCGGAATAACGGATGCAAATTTATCTACGATATAATCGATTTCTTCATTTTTCATTCGGTAGCTCACTCGGTTGGCAATCAGGCGTGTGGTGATCGGCATGATTTCTTCCAACTCTACTAGCCCGTTCTCCTTCAACGTGCGACCGGTAGAAACAATGTCTACGATACGATCCGCAAGTCCAATCAGCGGTGCCAGCTCGATCGATCCATTCAACTTAATGACCTCGACTTGAGCTCCCTTTTCTCGGAAGTAACGTGAGGCGACCTTCGGATACTTCGTCGCTACACGAGGCGCTTCTGTCGGCTTCCAATCAGGAAGTCCCGCTACAGAGAGGCGACAATGGCTAATTTGTAAATCTAGAAGCTCATACACATCTCGGTCCTCTTCAAGCAGAACGTCCTTACCCACGACTCCAATATCAGCCACCCCGTACTCAACATACGTCGGTACATCCGTTGGCTTGGCGAGGATGAAATCCATGTTCACCTCATCAACCGGAATTATCAGCTTGCGCGAATCTTCAAACTCTGGAGGAATAGAAAGGCCAGCTTTACGAAGCAGTTCTACCGCTTCTTCAAAAATTCGCCCTTTAGGCATCGCCACCGTTAGTCTAGACATACCCATTTCCTCCTCTCATGTCAAGGACAGCATCAAACTTCGTAGTAGGCTGCTGGGTTCCCGTTACGACGATCGCGTCCTGACGAAGCTCATTCGCTTTCTGAATCGCTTCCGTACGACTGTCTTGGTCAAACAAGATATAGATCTTTCGTTGCTCTTCTGGCGGCTGAAGCTCAGACGTCTGAAGAAGTCGATCCATCTTGATCGCAAATCCTGTAGACGGATTGTCCACCCCAAAACGAGAAAGCAATTGATCGTATCGTCCGCCTCCACACACCGGCCAACCCTGTCCCGCTGCATATCCTTCAAACAGAATACCTGTATAGTAGTTAATATTGTTTAATAAGTTCAGATCGAAAATGATATAATCCGTTACTTCATAAGCTTGTAAAGCGACCCACAGCTCTTGAAGATTACGAACGGCTTTACGAGCTCGTCCGTTAATCGTAAGAGCTTCTGCTTCTGCTAGCTTCTCCACTCCTCCGCGAAGCTTCAGAATCCCATGCAAGCGAGACTTCTGGTCTGCCGGGATATCGAGCGCTTCAACGTCTTGGCGAAAACCGACATAATCGGAGTTATGCAGGCGTTCTTTTAACTTTTCCCTTTGCTCTACCCCAGGAACAGTCTCTTCGAGTAGGCCTTCCATGAAGTTCACATGTCCAATGGCAATCTTGAATTGGCTTAGCCCCGCTGCTTGTAGGGAGGCAACCGCAAGGGCAATCACTTCCGCATCCGCTTCTACCGTAGCGTCACCAATCAGCTCGACTCCACTCTGGATAAATTCCGCATTGCGGCCCGCTTCGTTCTGTTGGGCGCGGAAGACACTTGTATTGTACATGAGTCGCAGCGGACGTGGCTCGTCCTTTAGTAAAGAGGAAGCTACGCGTGCGATCGGTGCTGTTACATCCGGACGAAGGACAAGGGTGCGTCCTTGACGATCTAATAGTTTAAAGAGCTTACTGTCGAGAGTTGCACTGGCATCCCCAACCGTATCATAATATTCTAACGTAGGAGTCAGGATCTCCTGGTACCCCCACCGTTTCATGCATGTATTCAACTTTTCTTCTACGAAACGCTGCTTCGCAAGCATTTCCGGCAAATAGTCTCGCATACCTAACGGTTTCTCAAAACCGAGCGGCTTGGTCATGATGGAGTCACCTCAATTTTTCCGATTCGCTTTAGTCTGCTAATAAGATAAAGCGTATTTGTTGTTTGAATTCTATCATAGACAATTGAAAAGCGTCAACCATTTCCTAACATTATAGCATGTAGATGATTTACTGATAAAGGAAAACCGGGAAGAGTGTGGGGGAAGGCTTGTTGGGGGCGTTGGCTGAGGGATCCGGATCTCCTGCTCCAACCAACTTAGGCTTGGAACTTAAGCAGAGAAATTCCGGCTATTTTTGAAAAACCGGGGTTTTGAGATGATATAACGGAAAAATTTCCGCCTAAACCCCCAAAACCCGAGCAAAATCAAGCGTTTGAAGCTAATAACGGAACTTTATCCGCTTATTCCCGCCCTTTTTCACCCGAATCTCAAAATACCGGAAAATACTCTGGTTATACATCTACATCTCAGCACGTCCTCTCGACTGCACAGCCAACCCAACCCCACAAAAAAAGGACAGAGGCCGCAACTCCCTCTATCCTTCAATAAAATTGTACACATACCCTCGATGGATGATTTCGGATAATACTAAGGATCCCGGTACATGCAGGTACCAAACATAAAACGCCCGCAGCTTCGGAACAGGAATCCAGTCTTCTCCCTTCAGCTTGTTCAAGCCGACGCGGACAGAAAACATGATCCAGTAGACCGTCCAATTAATAAACGGGAGGTAGAGCAGAGCGAACCATAGGAAGTTCACCGAATCCAGTCCCAAATAAAATCGCAACACCGTGCACGGGATGAGCACGATCCATAATCGTTGGAACTTCATGATTCTCCACCTTGACCCTGGCGGATGATCTTCGCCGGGTTTCCTCCGACGAAGGCACCAGGAGGAACATCCCGATGAACCAGAGAGGCGGCACATACAATCGCGCCATCTCCTATGATCACACCGGGTAGGATCGTACTGTTCGCTCCAATCATCACGTTCGATCCGATCACCACGTCCCCTAGCCGATATTCATCAATTAAGTATTCATGTGCCAGGATCGTTGTGTTATATCCGATGATCGTGTTCGATCCGATCTTGATTCTCTCCGGGTAAAGAATATCAGGTACGACCATGAAGGCCATGGCCGAATGCTCGCCGATTTCCATACCGAGAACTTTACGAAACAAAGTATTTTTCCATGAGGGAAAAGGAATGTATCGACCCATGACGATCACTAGCGTATTGCGAAAAGCTCGCCAAAAGGGAATCGTGCGATACACTTGCCAAAGAGAGTTCGGCCCTTCGACCGGATAACGCTCGGTTCGACGCATGCTTTACTTCTCCCCTTTGACGATGGCGACCAAGTCCCTCATATCTTGTAAGATATACTCCGGGTTGAACTGCTGCAGAAACTCAGCCCCCTTGAGGCTCCAAGCTACTCCAGCGGAGTGTACACCCGCGTTATGGCCTGCTTGAATGTCAAACTGGGTGTCACCGACCATCAACGTAGTTTCCGGGTTCGCCCCCAGATTTTCTAAGGCTTTTAAAACGGGATCTGGACTCGGCTTGTGACGCTCCGTATCCTGGAAGGTCACAAAGGTACTCATATAAGGAGTTACTCCACAAACGTCAGCCCCCATTACTGCCGTTATCCGTTGCTTCGTCGTGACGACTCCCATGGTAACGCCCAGCTGCTTCAGCTCTTCCAATGTCTCGCGAACATGAGGGAATTCTCTTACCCATTCATCATGAATGGTCTCATTATGCTCGCGGTAAGCCACCACTAGCTCATCACGCAGCTCTACTCCCCCAAACAGTTCCATCTGCTCATGAAGGGTCTTTCCCATATGGGGAATCACGTTTTCACGGTTATATTGACCAGGAAAGTAATTTTCCAATACGTGAAGGAAAGAAACGAGAATAAGTTCATTCGTATCAATTAAGGTTCCATCTAAATCCAATAGAACGGTGTCATATTTAAGCAAGTTGCATCACTCTCCATATTTTACCTTAGCATATCCTAGCTTTCTTCTGACTACCCACAGCACTAAGGCCAAAACAATCAACACAATACTGATCACTTGGGCGATTCGAAGTGTTTCTGTTAGCATTAAGCTATCCGTTCTCATTCCCTCGATAAAGAATCGACCTAAGGAATACCACATGATGTACGTGAGGAACAGCTCACCTCGGCGAAGCGGAAGCTTGCGACGAATAACCAATAATAGCACTAAGCCCGCGAGGTTCCACAAGGATTCATAGAGAAACGTCGGGTGATAATAGGTGCCGTTGATGTACATTTGATTGATAATGAACTCCGGCAGATTTAACGATTCTAGAAATTCTCGAGTCGTTGGTCCGCCATGTGCTTCTTGATTCATAAAATTTCCCCAGCGTCCGATCGCTTGACCCACAATGATACCTGGGGCGCAGATATCCGCAAGTCTCCAGAAGCTAATCTTCTTAAATCGGGCAAAGAACACTCCGGTTAAAATGGCCCCAATTAGAGCCCCATGTATAGCTAGGCCACCCTTCCAAACCGCCAAAATATCGCCTGGATGATCCCGGTAATAGTCCCACTCGAATGTTACATAATATAAACGAGCAAACAAAATGGAAATCGGAACGCCATACATAACTAAATCGAGGAACAGGTCAGGATCGAGTCCTAGCCTTTTCCCTTCTCGTCTTGCTAAGAGCAGGCCCACTAAAGCCCCTGTTCCCAAAATCAGTCCATACCAATGGACCGCTATAGGCCCCAGCTGAATCGCAACGGGGTCAAGCCGCGTAATGTCCGCCATATGTCATTCTCACCTTCTTTTCTAGATATCGTCCGATGCTTCTTCAATTGTATCTGTCAATCTCTTGCTAAAGTGAACCGCCGCATTATAGCCCATCCGCTTCAGACGGAAATTCATCGCTGCCACCTCACAGATGACGGCCATATTTCGCCCAGGACGAACAGGAATCGTAATCTGTGGAATTTCCGTATCCATGATCTTAAGCGTCTCTTCATCAATTCCAAGACGTTCATAGTGCTTCTGGGCATCCCATAGCTCCATACGAATAACTAAAGCGATCCGCTTATAATTTCGCACCGCTCCTGCTCCAAACAGGGTCATGACATTAATGATGCCGAGGCCGCGAATCTCCAATAGATGCTGGATAAGCTCAGGCGCGCTCCCGATAAGCTGATTTTCTTGCGTCTGGCGGATCTCCACTGCATCATCCGCAATGAGGCGATGACCCCGCTTGACCAACTCGAGGGCCGTCTCACTCTTCCCGATCCCGCTTCCGCCAACTAATAGCACCCCAACCCCATAAACATCGACGAGTACTCCATGCATGGTCGTAACAGGAGCGAGTCGTCCCTCAAGATAAGTTGTAAGCTTGCTCGACAGCTTGGTCGTAGGAAGGGTGGAATGCAAAATCGGGACTCCTGTTTCTTCCGAAGCAGCGATTAATTCCTCAGGGATCTCTAACTCACGCGCCACGCAAATACAAGGGGTTTCCTTTGAACAAATCTTTCGAAACCGCTCATTTCTCTCTTCCACCGTTAACCCTTGGATATATCCCATTTCGGTTCTTCCGAGCAATTGAATGCGTTCCGCATTATCATATGTATAATAGCCCGTTAGCTTCAGGCCTGGGCGATTAATATCGCTGGTTTTGACCTCTCGCAGCAGTCCTTCCTTGCCGCTGACGACCCTGAGTTCAAACTGCTTCACTATGTCTTTGACTACCGTCCTTCTCATATGTCCTCCCCCTTACCTTATGCATGAATCAAATGAAAGATATTCCTATTCTACCATCATTAGAAAAGCTAGTCCAAAAAAGGACTAGCTTTTAAGGGGTTAGAGCTTTTTCTTCCAACAGTTTCAGATGCTCTTCGGTGCGCTTGCGGTCCCGTTCCAGGATCGGAGCTAAATATTGCCCAGTGTAAGACTCTTTGACTTGGCATATTTGTTCAGGGGTACCCGTCGCAACGATGGTTCCTCCTTTATCCCCACCTTCTGGACCCAAATCAATGAGATAATCGGCCGTCTTGATCACATCAAGATTATGCTCGATAACGAGAACGGACTCGCCTGCCTCAACCAAACGAGCCAAGACCTTCAACAAACGATCGATGTCATGAATATGCAAGCCTGTCGTCGGTTCATCTAAAATATAGAACGTTCGACCCGTACTTCTTCGATGCAGCTCGGAGGCCAGCTTCACGCGCTGAGCTTCCCCACCGGATAAGGTCGTGGCAGGCTGCCCGAGCCTCATATAGCCTAGTCCCACATCAAGTAATGTGGCAAGCTTACGGTGGATCTTTGGAATGTTTTTGAAGAATTCCACAGCATCCTCAATTGTCATGTCCAACACTTCCGAGATGTTTTTGCCCTTGTATTTTACATCCAGGGTTTCACGATTGTATCTTTTCCCTTTACAGATCTCACACGGTACATAAACATCCGGCAAGAAGTGCATTTCAATTTTAATAATTCCATCCCCACGGCAAGCTTCGCAGCGCCCGCCCTTCACGTTGAAGCTGAAGCGCCCTTTCTTATAGCCGCGTACCTTCGCTTCGTTCGTTTGAGCGAAGACATCGCGAATGTCATCAAAAACTCCCGTATAAGTGGCCGGATTGGAGCGAGGGGTTCGTCCAATAGGAGACTGATCAATATCAATGACCTTATCTAATTGATCGATCCCTTCAATCTTGCGGTGAGCACCCGGCTTGGCCTTTGCTCGGTTTAAATCCCTTGCTAACACTTTATGCAAAATTTCGTTGACGAGCGTACTTTTACCGGAACCAGAAACGCCTGTTACACACGTGAAAAGGCCAAGAGGGATTTTCACGGAGACATTCTTCAGGTTATTCTCCTTTGCCCCTTTGATCTCGAGCCACTTGCCATTCGGCTTGCGTCGTTCTCTTGGAATGCCGATAAACTTCTTACCGGAAAGATACTGTCCAGTCAGAGACTCGTCATCATTCATAATCTCTTCTGGTGTCCCCTGAGCCACGACTTTCCCTCCATGGACGCCTGCCCCAGGACCAATGTCAATGATATAATCCGAAGCCATCATGGTATCTTCATCATGCTCTACGACGATAAGCGTATTACCTAAATCTCGCATGTGTTCCAGCGTCTTAATCAATCGGGTGTTGTCACGTTGATGCAAGCCGATACTCGGCTCGTCGAGAATATACAGAACGCCCATGAGGGATGAACCAATCTGGGTAGCAAGACGAATCCGTTGCGCTTCCCCGCCTGAGAGCGTTCCGGCTGCCCGGTTGAGAGTCAAGTACTCTAGACCCACATCACGCAGGAAGGACAAACGCGACTGAATCTCTTTCAAGATCAAGCGGGCAATCGCAAGTTCCTTTTCACTTAACTGCAACTGCTCAAAAAACTGATAGGCTTCCATCACAGATTTTGAAGTCACAAACGAGATATTCTCTCCATGAATGCGAACACAGAGCACCTCTGGGCGAAGGCGATATCCTTTACAAGAAGGGCAGGCCTTTTGGCTCATGTAGAGCTCAATCATCTCGCGAACGTAATCGGAAGTCGATTCCGTATAACGTCGCTGAAGATTGTGAACGACACCTTCAAAGAAAATCTCCGCATCCCGCTTTGTCCCAAATTCACTTTCATAAACGAACCGGAACTTTTCTGTCTTATTCCCAAACAACAGAATGTCTACTTGCTCTTTCTTTAGCTCCTCTACTGGAACATCCATCGGAATCTCAAAGTGACGGCATACCGAGGAAATTAACTGTTCGTAGTAATTGGATGTTGAGCTGTTCCATGGTTCTAAGGCTCCATCGTTGATCGACTTGGTCCGGTCTGGAATGACTAAGTCCGAATCTACCTCCATCTTCATCCCAAGTCCATCGCAAGTGGTACAAGCTCCATACGGACTATTAAACGAGAACATCCGGGGCTCAAGCTCCGGCAAGCTAAATCCGCATTGAGGACAAGCTAGGTTCTGGCTAAATAACAGCTCTTCCTGCTCCATCACATCCACGATGACTTTACCCTCTGCTAGCTTTAATGCGGTCTCCAGAGAGTCAGCCACACGAGAATGAATGCCTTCTTTAATCACAATTCGGTCTACAACAACTTCAATCGTATGCTTCTTGTTCTTTTCTAGCTTGATCTCTTCGGAAAGATCCCGAATCTCTCCATTCACCCGTACGCGGACAAAGCCCTGCTTGCGAATATCTTCTAGGACCTTTACATGCTCTCCTTTGCGTCCCTCAATCAGTGGAGCGAGAATCTGCATTTTCGTGCGTTCTGGGTACTCCGTAATGCGGTCTACCATTTGCTCAACCGTCTGTGCACTGATCTCGATGTCATGGTTCGGACAATACGCTTTCCCAATTCGGGCAAATAAGAGACGCAGGTAGTCATAGATTTCGGTTACGGTCCCCACGGTGGAACGTGGGTTTCGACTCGTTGTTTTCTGATCTATAGAGATCGCGGGCGATAACCCCTCAATCGAATCCACATCCGGCTTTTCCATTTGACCTAAGAATTGACGAGCATAGGCCGATAAAGATTCCACATAGCGACGCTGGCCTTCCGCGTAAATCGTATCAAAGGCAAGGGAAGACTTCCCTGAACCAGATAAACCCGTTAAGACGACGAGTTGGTCACGAGGAATCGTAACATCGACATTTTTTAAGTTATGGGCTCTTGCCCCTTTTATCACAATATTCTCTAGGCTCATCGCCAAATCATCCTTCCGCTTTCAGCTCAATTAACAGGTCACGCAGCTCTGCCGCTCGCTCGAACTGCAAGTGTCTTGCTGCGTCCTTCATCTCGGCTTCGAACTTCTCGATCAGGGCCTTGCGCTCCTTCTTTGTTAGCTTCTTGTATTCCTTCTGCGGCAAATAATCCTCTGTCGTCTCGGCTGCTTTCGTGGCTTCAATCACATTGCGGATCGCCTTTTGGATCGTTTGCGGAGTGATGCCGTGCTTCTCGTTATAGGCTTCCTGGATTTTACGACGACGCTCTGTCTCGGCAATCGCTCGCTCCATAGACTGCGTCATCCGGTCCGCATACATAATGACTCGACCTTCCGCATTCCGCGCCGCACGTCCTATCGTCTGAACGAGGGAACGTTCATCCCGCAAGAAGCCTTCTTTATCCGCATCCAAGATCGCAACGAGGGAAACCTCAGGAATATCTAACCCCTCACGGAGCAAGTTAATCCCAATCAATACGTCAAACGTCCCCATCCGTAGATCGCGAATGATCTGCATCCGTTCAATCGTTTTAATGTCGGAGTGCAGGTATTTGACTTTCAAACCGATCTCTTTTAAATAGCTGCTAAGGTCTTCAGACATCTTTTTCGTCAGAGTAGTCACGAGGACTCTCTCATTCTTAGTAATTCGCTCGTTAATCTCGCCGATCAGATCGTCAATCTGCCCTTTAATCGGACGCACCTCCAACATCGGATCGAGCAGCCCCGTCGGGCGGATCACCTGTTGGACCACCTCAGGGGTATGCTCTAATTCAAAAGGGCCTGGCGTAGCGGAAACGAACACGATCTGCTCAATATGCTTCTCAAATTCATCAAAACGCATCGGGCGGTTATCTGCAGCAGATGGCAGACGGAATCCGTGATTAATGAGCATTTCTTTTCGTGCTCGGTCCCCGTTGTACATCCCCCGAATCTGCGGAAGTGTTATATGGGATTCATCTATCACGATTAACATATCGTCAGGAAAATAATCAAATAACGTATAAGGAGTTGCACCAGCAGGCAGTCCAGTCAAGTGACGGGAATAGTTCTCGATTCCCGAGCAAAAGCCCATCTCCTGCATCATTTCTATATCGTAGCGGGTTCTTTGCTCTAAGCGCTGAGCCTCGAGCAGCTTCCCATTTTCACGGAAAAAGGCCAGTTGCTCTTCGAGCTCTTTCTCAATATTTTCGATGGCTATTTTCAGCTTTTCTTCTCTCGTCACATAGTGAGACGCTGGGAAAATCGCCACATGATCACGTTCCCCTACAATCTCCCCTGTCACGACGTCAATTTCGGTGATTCGTTCTACTTCATCCCCAAAAAACTCAACACGAAGAGCCTGTTCACTACGAGAAACAGGAAAAATTTCAACTACGTCACCGCGAACACGAAAGGTTCCACGAGTGAAGTTGATATCGTTTCGCTCATATTGAATATCGACAAGCTTATGAAGAACCTCGTCGCGTCCCTTCTCCATCCCGGTGCGTAAGGAAAGAAGCAGTTCCTTATATTCTGTCGGAGAACCCAAACCATAAATACAAGAAACACTGGCCACGATAATGACATCACGGCGCTCGAACAAGGAGCTGGTTGCCGAGTGACGAAGCTTATCGATTTCGTCGTTTACGCTGGCATCCTTCTCAATATACGTATCGGAATGAGGAATATAAGCTTCTGGTTGATAGTAATCGTAGTAGCTTACGAAATATTCCACAGCATTTTCCGGGAAAAACTCTTTGAACTCACTGCACAATTGAGCCGCTAAGGTCTTATTATGAGCGATCACGAGAGTGGGTTTGTTGATTTGGGCAACCGTCTGAGCGATGGTAAAGGTTTTTCCTGTCCCCGTTGCCCCTAGCAGCGTCTGAAACTTTTTTCCGCCGTGAATGCCCTCTACCAGTTCGGCGATCGCTTGAGGCTGATCTCCTTTCGGCTCGTACTCTGACACCAATGTAAACCGTTCTGTCACTGTATATCCCTCCTTTTATCATCTAAACGAGAAAACTTGGCAGATGCCAAGCTTCGAATGTGCTTTCTATGTGAATACGGGTAGGACGCAAAGAGCCTTGCCCATGGAACGGGCAAGACTTCCTCACTCTACTCTGTTAGTTTCTTATCCTTCAGGAGTCTTCGAGCTAAGAGATAGCCCGCTAATAAAGAAAAAGTTCCGATTGCCATAATAACAGGACCATGGCTGTATCCTTCAAAAACGGCCATCAAAATACCGACCGTTGCGATTAACCCCACAATCGTATTCAAAGAGAATCGCGACAATCCCGCCATCAGTGCAAAAGGCACCAGCAGGGCAATCAGCACCTTCCCTATTGTTATTCCTTCCATGTTCCCTCTCCCCTTCTCCCCTAGGCACCCTTATCAATCTGCTGCCGAATCAGGTGAACCAAGCTGACCGGCTTCATATCTACATAGAATGGGGTATGGTCATCTGGAGCTAAAACTAAACCCAACTGATGATGCTCCCCTTGATAAACGGCCCGCTGTAAATACTTGATGTGCCCTTCTACATTTCTTACTTCCATTTTACAAAAGGCCGAATTGAGTTGCAATGCTGGATAGAAGTCATCGGCCTCTCGAACGTCTGATCCGTTCACCTTAAGAATGATGTCTCCCGCTACGATTCCCATTTTTTCCGCTGGTGTAGCAGGAAGCACGGCAAGCACGACAATGCCTTGGCCCAATTGTGTAAAGATTGGATGTCCTTTCCCTTCACGCCAGTTTCCGAATCGAATCATGCCTTCATGACCGACAATCGCAAAGATCGCTCCCATCAGCCCCGCCCACAAGAAATAATGTGTAGACCAAGCAAAACCGAGAAGAATCAGGCTATATAGTAGAAGTCTTCGAGATGAGGCTCTTGCCTTCTGCTTTGGCAATTGGGATATCGCGACTTCAGCGAAGCCAATTGCAGCCGGAAAGAGCATCAAAGCAAAGCTTGTCCCAGCCACAGAAAGAAGCATGGGCCACCAAGAAGGGGCTGACATGGACACATTCGAAGTTGCCGGAACGATAACAAGCAGAGGCAACAACCAGAACTTCTGCATCTGATAAGCTCCTAACAACCTTCCGCGCTTTCCTCGAATGAACAAGGGAGATCCCCCTCGTCCACGATTCAGCTTCACTAAAAAAGCTTCAGCGATATGCAAGATTGCCGCTACACCTAGAATGGAAGGGAGATGAACTTCCCCCATGAATTCCCAACCCCCACTCATCCAGGTGAGATCCTTTCCCTGTGGCCATAGCTGCACGAGGAAAGCCGCGAGTGCATACCATCCAGCAGCATAAGCAAAGCACAAATATTGAAGTTGGAACAGAGCCAATACGAGACTAAGTCCGCCTATGATCCAGAAGTCCCATGGGCGAACGGCAACCCCTAAGACAAACAGTAAACCGGATGCCAAGATCCCCCCGAACAAGCCATGGACCACGGAATGAAACCACTGTTCCCAAGGATTATTATAACGAACATGATAAAGCTTCCGTTCAAATTGAATCTGCCGATAGTAATGCCTCCAAAAAAGAAGCAAAAACAGATAAAGTAACGGATTCAAGAAAAAAGATGGAAGTACCGTGACGAATCCAGCCACTTAATAGTCCTCCGTTTCCGTGAACGAAATGGAAAAAGGTAATGATAGTGTTCATCTACCATTACCTTTTTCTACATTTTACTACAAACTTCCTTCTATTGGGAGGTTATTTTTTTGCCTCTTTGTCCAGAACCTGGATCGCGGCCTGAAGCTGTAAGTCATTGGCTGGATCCTTAATTTTCTTTACCAACTGTTCTTGAAGCATAGCCGCTGTTTTCTCATCGACTTCCCCCGTCATCGGAAGCTCGTTTAGTTTCTGGAATGCTTTAACTGCTGTCACCGTCTTTTCATCAAAGTATCCATCTGTCCGTCCTGCTGGGAAGCCTAATCCTTCTAGAATCATCTGCAAGTTGTGAATGGCTTCTCCATTCTGGTCGTACTTCAGGTTACCTTCCTCAAGACTAATGGGTGCTGCGAAGAAGTACTTCGGCTGTTCAATGGCCACCGTAGGCTCCACCCCTGTTTTATTAATCCATCCTCCAGAAGGGGTCAACCACTTCGCAATCGTCATCTTCACTTGACTTTTATCTTCGAGCTCCATCGAGTTCTGAACCGTACCTTTACCGAAGCTAGTCTGACCTACAATTTTATAACCATTTTCTTTTAGCGCACCAGCCAGAATCTCAGAGGCACTGGCGCTTCCTTTATCAATCAGAACTGTAATCGGGTAAGGCTTCTTCCCATCAAGCTTTGATTTCATGACTTCTCGGGTGCCTGAAGTATCCTCGACTTGAAGGATAACGCCTTTATTCGGTACAAGCAGATGACCCATGTCAACAACAACATTCAGTAATCCGCCTGGATTCCCGCGCAAATCAATGATGAGGCCGTCCACCTTTTCCTTTTCAAACTTCTCTAGCTCTTCCTTGAAGCGAGTTCCCGTATTCATCGAGAATTGCGTGACTTCAATTTTTCCGAATGTCTTGCCATTCTTCTTAATCGTCTCGCTGTAAACGGTCTCGAGCGGAATCTCATCCCGAACGACAATAACCGTTAACGCATCCCGTAAACCCGGGCGGATGACTTCTAGCTTAGCTTCCGATCCCTTCGGACCTCTAATTTTCAATACCGCTTCATATAAATCTAGCCCTTCCAAAGATTCTCCGTTCACACTGATCACTTGGTCATGAGGGCGAAGACCCGCCTTCTCCGCTGGAGATCCCTTAAACGGAGAAACGATGGTCACCTTTCCTCCCTCCATCGTCACTTCAGCACCGATCCCTTGAAAAGAGGAATGAATCGATTCGGTAAATTGCTCCGCAGACTTCGGATCCATATAAACGGAATACGGATCTTCGAGGGAGTTAATCATCCCATTAATTGCTCCATCGACTAGCTTTTGCGGATCTACTTCCTCTAAATAGTTCTGTTGAATCATGCCGTACACTTCATAAATCTTCTTCAAACTCTCCGCTTCCGATGGCGCTACCCTATTCCCTATATTGGGAGCTGAGGGTGCAGGGGAAGTTAACCCAACCTTATCGAGAAACGTGGATAAAGTTTGTCCGAGTACACTTCTCTCCGAGTCCATCGCCACCATGGTAAACAGACTGCTAAACACCATGGTAAGACCAAGCAGAGCTGCTAACGTGCTGCCCTTGATCCGCAATCCATCCACACCACCTTTTTCCCTGTCTTATTGGTCCCCCTAAAAGGAGTCCACCTCAAAGTTCGTCCCATTTAGTATATGATGGCACCAGACCGGATATGAACTTAAAGCTTATACTCTGATCTTAACGCATCCTTCATGCTTTTGCCACTTCTAGCGAAGATAACCCATAGGGTCAACAACCGTTCTTCCCTTATAAACCCCAAAGTGCAAATGCGGGCCCGTCGACCTTCCCGTGGAACCTACCTCAGCAATTTTTTGCCCTTTCTTCACTACCTGATTTTCCTTCACGAGGAGTCCACCTTCACGGATGTGACCATAGATTGTGGAGAGATCTCCACCATGATCTATACTGATCATATTCCCGTACCCTCGTACATATCCGGAGATCAGAACGACTCCATCGGCTGCAGCCACGATCGTTGTTCCTTGTGGCGCTCCGATATCCAAGCCGTTATGACCCGCCGTTTTTCCCGTAAACGGATCCTTCCTCAAACCAAATTGAGAAGTGATCCGCGAGCTGTCTGGAACCGGCCAAGCAAAACGTCCACCTGTATACTTTTTCTGTTGCAAAAGCTTATTCTTCTGCGATAAGGCAGATTTCATCTGGCCCATCAAATCAAGCATGGCCTGTTCCTGCTCCAGCTTCACTTCTTCTAATTCGACTTCTTGTTGTTCAAGTTGAGCAATGGCCACCGTCCGCTCTTTTTGCTGGTGCTTTAATTCATTTTTCAGTTGACTCGTCTGTGCATAAAGACCTTCAAGATTAGCCAAATGCGTATCGACTTCCACTTTTTTGATTTCAATCGTTTCCTTATCTTTGACGTTATCTTCTAGGATCTTGACATCAGAATCTACGATAAGCTTCACGGCATCTAACCGATTGAGAAAATCTCCGAAATCTTTAGCGCCAAGCAACACTTCCAAATACGAGACATTCCCCATCTCGTACATAATTTTCACTCGGGTTTTCAATAATTCATCCCGTTCTTCTACCCTTTTCTCCGCTTCATCCAATTGGACAGCTGCGTCTTGGGCCTTGAGTGTCGTGTCCCCGATTTGTCGGTCCAGCGTCTGGATTTTCTCTTGGGTCGTATTCAGTTTTATTTCTATCGTAGCTAGATCCTGTTTCACTTCTGTTTTTCTCGATTCAATCACTTGGATCTGGTTATCGATCTCTGAGATGCGGTTCTCCGCTGCTTTCTGTTGATTCTTAATCTGTGCAATCTTCTGGTTGATTTTGTCCAACGAGCTTGCTGCTTGTCCATAAAATGGGGTAAGCATGGTTAGAGATAACGCACAGGCAACGAGTAAAGGGGTCTTCCGCATAATATCCTCCCAGTAGTTTTAAACTTTTAAGAAACGATGGATCGAAACGATACTTCCCCAAATGCCAAGAAAAGCTCCTATTCCTAAGAGCAACCCACCCACCTGCCAAGCGAGCGGATCTAGAGGAAGCAAATCAATAAAGTACAAATTCAAATCTTCTTTCACAAAATCTATTAAATATTTATAGCCGGCTAAAAGTAATAGAGTGGGAATAATCGCACCCAGTCCACCCATCATTAACCCTTCCACAAAGAACGGCCAGCGGATAAAAGAATTCGTGGCTCCTACCAGCTTCATGATTTCAATTTCCTTGCGTCTGGCAACAATCGTTAGTTTAATCGTATTAGCAATCAAAAACATGGCGGTAAAAGCTAAGGCAACAATAAACGCAATCCCAATATTTCGCATCGCGGTCGTGATGGTAAAGAGCTTCTCTATCATGCCCTTTCCATAGTTCACCTTTTCTACGTGCGGGAAGTTCTTCACTCGCTCGGCAATCATCGCTGTGTCTCTCGGATCCTTCGTCCTCACCACGAATTCATCCAATAGTGGGTTTTCTTTCTCTAGCCCTTCAAACAAGTAGGCACTCTCGCCAAAGCTTTCCCGGAACTTCGCCAGACCTTCTTCTTTCGTTACGAAGGTCACCGTCTCTACTTGAGGGATGGCTTGAAGTCTTTCTCGTACCTTCTCCGCCTGATCCATGTCGGTTTCCTTCTTCAGGATCACGCGCATCTCTACTTGACTCTCGACCGTCTCAGCAATGTGATTCACGTTTAGGGCCATTAACAAAAACACACCCAGTATAAAAAGGGTAATCGCTACGGAACTCATGGAGGCAAAAGACATCCATCCATTACGGCCGACATTGCGGAACCCTTCCCGAACATGGCGGCCAACCGTTCTAATCTTCATAGCCGTATTCCCCTCTCATTTGATCGCGTGCGATTCTCCCTGCTTCGATCGCTACCACCCGCTTGCGTAGTGTGTTTACAATTTCACGGTTATGGGTTGCCATCACGATCGTCGTTCCTCGCAGGTTAACCTCCTCGAAGATGCGCATAATCTCCCATGAAGTTTCCGGGTCGAGGTTTCCAGTTGGTTCATCTGCAATCATAGTTCCAGGGTTATTCACCAGAGCGCGAGCAATCGAAACGCGTTGCTGCTCTCCTCCCGACAGCTCCGAAGGATAAGCCCGAAGCTTATTCTTTAATTTCACGAGCTCTAGCACTTCCATGACACGGTTCTTAATTTGCTTTTTCGGGGCTTCTACTACTTCCATGGCAAAAGCAATATTTTCATAGACAGTTAGTCTAGGGAGCAGCTTGTAATCTTGGAATACAACGCCTATACTCCGACGCAGCTTTGGGATCTGCCGTTCTTTCATTCGGTCAACATGGTATCCATTAAGAATAATCTTGCCTTGGGTTGGTTTTTCTTCTCGATACATCAGCTTAATGAAGGTCGACTTCCCCGCTCCACTCGGACCGACTACATAAACAAATTCGCTTTTATTAATTTTTATATTAATCTCTTTTAGAGCCTCTGTCCCGTTCGGGTACGTCTTGGCTACGTCTATCATCTCTATCATTCTCGTATTCACCTCTTCTAAAAGAAAGCAACAGGTTACCCTGTCTGAATAAATCGAAGAACTATAAGGCCACTTCGACATGGTTCTGGACAATCCTCACATGATTCCCTAGTATTTCCTAGGAAATGACAGCTTTCGCTAAAGGAAACCCAACTAACATTATACCATTGCTGTCAAATAAATTCTTGGTCATATTTTATTAAATTACGCATAAAGATTGTGATAGTGCAGCCTCGTTGGCGTCCTGTCAACCTGGCTGCACTTCATGTGGTTTTTTTGAAAGAGAGGGGAGAGAAAACAGTAGTGCAAAAGGTGCATAAACGTTTACTTGCTGTTTTAGTTGTGTTCGCACTCATCTCAAGTGTACTAGGTTGGGTTTATTGGTATGGGAATCGTCCTGATATCCCCCATGGAGTTTATCTCTACGATTGGCATATTGGAGGAATGTTACCTAGTCAAGTAGAGGAAGAATGGAAGGAGAAAGCAGATCAAATCCTAAATAAAGAAGTGGAGTTAATCCTCCCCGACTCTATCCAGGATCAGGTGGAAAGGTCTTTGCCATTAAAAGAGATTCTAGATCTACGTGAAAAAGAAGTAATGCATGACTTATTAAGCTTTCAGAAAGAAGCAAGTGTCTGGAAGAGAGCCTTGTACAGATGGGAAGCAAGACAGGGGATCGAGTATAGGGTATCGTTTGAGTGGAAGGAAGAGGAGCTCCCCCGAACCTTTAGGAAACGCTGGCCCGAACTATTCGAATCTCAGCCAAAAGAGGCTAAACGAATCATTACACCTGAAGATGAAGTGAAATTTGAAGACGATAAGTCCGTTCAACACCCTGATTTAGTTGCTTTGAGTGAACAAGTGCAAAAGCTGACAGCCGAAGAGATCTGGACACAATCTGCTTACTCCATTACGGTACCTCTTAAAGAAATTCGAGCCCAAGTAACAAAGGAACATTTAGTTGAAGAAGGCATTTCCCGAAAGCTTTCCGAATTTACCACCTCCTACTCCACCCAAACGGATGGTAGAACCCACAATGTGGAGGCTACTGCTGCCGTTCTACACGACACCATTCTCCGCCCAGATGAAATCTTCAGCTATCGTCAAGTGATTCAAGAGACCGAAAAAAAGTTTGGCTATAAACCAGCTCCCGTCATTTTGAATGGCGAAATTACTCAAGGAATCGGTGGCGGTGTATGCCAGATATCGACAACCTTGTACAATGCTGTCCTATTATCTGACTTAAAACTAGTAGAAAGAAGAAATCATTCGTTGCCTGTCAGTTACGTTCCACTTGGCTTGGACGCCACGTATACGGACTGGGGAATCGATTTTCGCTTTCAGAACACGACAGGAAAGCATTTACTGGTCCGAACAGAAGCGAAGAATGGGAAACTGACTGTGAAGTTATTCGGTACGGGGCCTGAGGGAAAAGAAATTAAGATCCAAACGGAAACGGTTCGCGTGATTCCACCAAAAGTAGAGACCAGAAAAGACCCAACGTTAAGTGCAGGCCAAACCAAGGTCATTAGGGAAGGAAAATCCGGCTATCAGGTTCATGTCTATAAACTCGTAAAAGAGGAAGGGAAGCCTGATCAGAAAATCCTTATTTCGAAGGATACGTATAAACCGCAGCCTAAAGTAGTCGCTGTAGGAGGGTAATCAAAGGTTTCAGGCGTTAGAAAAGGAGTTAGCGGGATCGCTAACTCCTTGTTAATTTATGAGGTCTTCTTTAATTTTAACTGTTCGTAATCATTAAGTTTCTTATCTAATAGTTGGCTTACTTCAACAAGCCTTGGATTAGAAAAACTACCTATCTCTCGGCTCATTTCATTTAAGCGGCGGCGAAGAAAATAAATCTCTTCCAACAAAGCATCCATACAAAATTTATTACTGGATGATGTAGACTCCATATATACCATGGACACTCCCCCCTACCTACTTGATTGAGAACTTGGCTGATCTTGTCTCCCCCATACTAATACCTTGGTATTCAACCTTATGGCTGTACCTTAGGGCTTAGTTCCTATTATGTATATTCTACGCAGCCCTAATAATTCCTGCCCAAACCCTCAAAAAAGTTGGTTTTACAATATTTACCTGCAAACTTCATTATGCCCTATTACCCTTCGGTATAAACAATAAAACGCGAGACTCTATTTGGTTATTCGTTTGTCTTACATATCATATTCAAGATCCATGATTTATTGAACTAGGAAAATAAAAAATACACACAAAAAGTGCCTGGACCCAAAAGCTACGCCCAGACACCT
Source organism: Ammoniphilus sp. CFH 90114 (assembly GCF_004123195.1). Classification (NCBI taxonomy): domain Bacteria; kingdom Bacillati; phylum Bacillota; class Bacilli; order Caryophanales; family Paenibacillaceae; genus Ammoniphilus; species Ammoniphilus sp. CFH 90114. The sequence continues at coordinate 44,934 of NZ_SDLI01000013.1, read as the reverse complement.
CATATTAAAGATCAATCTCAATTTTCTCTTTGTGTTGTACAACCCATTGCTCTGTTGGAAGCTTGATCTCTTCCATGTAGGCGATTTGTTTCTCAACCTGATTCTTCGCTGTTCCACCCTGCACATCACGGGCATTGACAACTTGGACCACGTCGATAGCCTTATAGATATCTTCTTCGAATAAAGAAGAGAATTGGTGATACTCTTCTAGGCTTAGGTCTAGCAAGTATTTGTTCTCCTGGATGCAGTAAAGAACGGTCTTTCCAACTACTTCATGAGCTTGACGGAATGGTAAACCTTTATTCACAAGGTAATCAGCCAAGTCTGTCGCATTGGAGAAATCTTGCGTAACGGCCTTACGCATATTCTCCTTGCGAACCTTCATGGTTGCGATCATGGGGATAAATAAAGACAGAGCGCCATGCAACGTCTTCACCGTATCGAACATTCCTTCCTTGTCCTCTTGCATGTCCTTGTTGTATGCCAGAGGTAAGGACTTAAGTACTGTAAGCATTCCTACCAGATTGCCGTAAACTCGTCCGGTTTTCCCACGTACAAGCTCAGCTACATCTGGATTTTTCTTCTGCGGCATAATGCTGCTTCCCGTACAGAACGCATCATCCAACTCCACAAAAGCGAATTCATTGCTTGACCAAAGAACCAATTCCTCACATAGACGAGAAAGATGTGTCATGATCAAAGAGGCATTGCCAAGAAACTCGACGATGAAATCACGATCACTTACTGCGTCAAGAGAGTTCATATAAATCGTATCAAACTTTAACAACTCCGCTGTATATTCGCGGTCAATAGGAAACGTTGTTCCTGCTAAGGCACCAGCTCCTAGCGGAAGCATATTGATTCGCTTCCAGCTGTCCATTAAACGCTCAGCATCACGCTGAAGCATAGCCACATAAGCCATCAAATGATGAGCAAATAGGATCGGCTGAGCGCGTTGTAAATGCGTATAACCAGGAAGAATCGTATCAAGATTCTCCTTCGCTTGTCCGATTAAAGAATCTTGAAGCTTAGAAATCAATTCGACCAGTTCAATCACTTGTTCACGAAGATATAAGTGCATATCTGTGGCTACTTGGTCATTGCGGCTGCGCCCGGTATGCAGCTTGCCGCCTACCGGACCCACTTCCTCTATCAAGAACTTCTCCACATTCATATGAATGTCTTCGTTCTCGATCGTAAATTCCAATTCTCCATTTTCGATCTTGGATGCAACCTTCTTCAAACCAGTCTTAATCGTCTCCACATCTTCTAGAGGAAGGATGCCGCACTTGCCAAGCATGGTAACATGCGCTAGGCTTCCTGCGATATCTTCTTTCCAAAGCTGTTGATCGAATTGAATCGAGGCTGTATATTCTTCAACTAATTTATCTGTTGCTTTTGTAAATCTTCCACCCCAAAGCTTCATTGCTTGACCGCTTCCTTCTTATCTATGATGACCGCCTTCGGCGTGTTACTGTTTAAGTGTTCGCGATTCACTTGAGAATATACCTTCGTTGGCATTCCATAAAGCTGGATAAATCCAAGAGCTGCCTTATGATCGAACGTATCCTCTTCTCCATAAGTAGCAAGTTCCATATCATATAGAGAATGAACGGATTTACGGCCTACTACAATCGCATGCCCTTTAAACAATTTCACACGGATGGTTCCTGTTACGAACTTCTGAGTTTCTTCCACGAAAGCATGCAAAGCGTCCATAATCGGGGAGAACCAAAGTCCTTCGTAAATCATTTGAGAAATCTTATGTTCGATAATTGGCTTGAATTGAGCCACTTCGCGAGGTTGAGTCAAGAATTCTAATTCACGGTGAGCCAAGATCAGCGTCATCGCTCCTGGAGCTTCATAAACTTCACGGGACTTGATACCAACCAAACGGTTTTCTACATGGTCAATACGTCCAACTCCGTGCTTTCCAGCGATGGCGTTCAATTCTAGAATCAATTCGCTTAAAAGCATTTCTTTTCCATTGATAGAAACAGGCTTACCTTTAACAAAATCAATTTCAATTTCTTCTGGAGTATCAGGAGCATCCTCTATCCCAACGGTTAGATCATAAGCACCTGCTGGCGGCTCTGCCCAAGGATCTTCCAATACGCCGCACTCGCAAGCACGTCCCCAAAGATTCTGGTCGATGCTATAAGGGTTATCTAGGTTAATCGGAATCGGAATCCCGTTCTTTTCCGCATAAGCAATCTCTTCATCACGAGTCATTCCCCATTCACGAACAGGAGCTACAATCTTCAAGTTCGGATCAAGAGCGGTAAAGGTTACGTCAAATCGTACTTGGTCGTTTCCTTTTCCTGTACAACCATGAGCAACAGCTACAGCGCCTTCTTCTTTCGCGATATCCACTAATACCTTAGCAATCAATGGACGAGAAAGAGCGGAAACCACTGGATACTTTCCTTCATACATGGCATTCGCCTTTAGTGCAGGAAGCACGAACTCTTCAGCAAACAATTCCTTCGCATCTACAACGTAGGACTTAATCGCGCCAACTTGGAGGGCTTTATCACGAACAAACTCAAGATCTTTTCCTTCTCCAACATCCAAGCCAACAGCAATCACATCATAATTGTAAGTGTCTTGAAGCCACTTAATGGCAACAGAAGTATCTAAACCACCAGAATATGCTAATACAATTTTTTCTTTACTCATAACTCTATCTCCTTTTATCTTCTATGTTATATGAATGAATATTCGTCTTAGTTAATAAAAATGCATAACGTTCTCTCTGTGTAACATTATGCATCATGTGTAATAAAAATTCAATAGTTTTTTTGAAAAAACAAAAGGAATCCAGTATGATCTGAATTCCTCCATTTATCCTTATTCTAAGTGTTCAAAGCGCTCTACATTCATTACAAACACTGTAGCTCCACCTACCGTAACATTCACGGGTGGGGACGTCATATTCAGTCCCGTAATACTTGGTGGGTAAAGAGTCATAGGGATATCCCGCTTCTTGCATTGCCTCTTAATGATTCCAAATACAGTTTCCACATTCCCCTCATCCACACCGATCATCACCGTCGTATTCCCTTGACGCAGGAACCCTCCTGTACTTGAAAGCTTCGTGACACCAAATCCATTCTTGGTCAGTTCCTTAGATAGATTCACCCAATCCCGATCTTGGATCACAGCTAGAATCATCTTCATCCTATCCCACCTCCTTCTTCTACCTATCGCAGAATTCCTTTTGTCCATTATACTACTCTAAACTGAATTTTTAAATTATTATATGTACATTTGTACAAATTTGTTTGTATAATTTTTGAACATAGCCCATAAAATGATAGGATCAAACGAACCGGAAAGTGGGGACATACCCATGCAGTATCAGAAACTTCGGGGGCGATTAGGCTGGATCTTGCTTGTCATCCCTATTTGGGCAGTCTTTTATCATATAGAAGAATGGACCCCTCTCCTTGGTATGTTAGGCTATTTCTTGTTCGGATTAGCGGGGCTCATCTGGATGAGTGTGGTTCAGGACCGAGAAGAGGAGAAATGACGATAGTTCGTGACCATAGAGTTGTTGATTTTTTTCATGAGTTTCCCACCTAGAAGATGTGATATTAGGCGGTTGGGTCCGATGTTATTTGTAATCATTCTAGTGGCGGGAGTATGATTCGCTATTTCGGGAGAAAACAGGCCGTTTATTTGGGATCGTTCCTGCTATGTGAGATTGAGGTCTAAGATCGTGACAAAAATGAAGAAATACGTGAGTATATTACTAAAATCGTGAGTATCCGGTAAGAACAGGCTGACCTTGACCTCTTGAATTGTTTTTACATCTATTAATTTTAGAGAAACCTTAAAAAACAAGCGATTATCGATAAATAGGATGACGTATCTGACTCTTATGGCCCCATTTTTGAATTAAATTATAAAAATGCACCCCAAAACCATCACTAAACGAAAAAAGCACGAACCGACAGGTTCATGCTTTTTCCCTTTACTATGTATAGCTGGCGGAAAACATCCGCCATATAAATAATACCGGCACGTAAGAAATGCTATAAGCCAGGTTCTGTACTTCTGTACTCATATCGGCAGCCAGCCTGGTACCTGAAGTCATAGTCATTTAACTATCGGTCTGTGCGACCGATCCGCCCTTTTGGTTCATTTCCCGCTGGGCGGTGCCCCTACCATAATTTGGGTTGCTCACTCGTGGGGTTTACCTCGTTCCACTTCTTCCGTTTCCGGAAGAACTCCGTCACTGTGGCACTTTCAGGGTATTCGCACCATAGCACATAAATGCCTTAGGATACTTTCCCCGCCGTCAGCCGGCCGTAACCGACTGCCCTACCTTGCGATAGGCACGAACACTCCGGGCATCTCAGCTCCGGGCGAGCCTGGACTTTCCTCTACCTGCTCATATGTCAGGCAGCGACTATCCGCATCTCTTACAGGATATCTATATTTTACGCTTAAACGAAAGCAACTTCAAGCTCAACTCGTTTACATGATGTAATTTATCACGGATACCACCTCATAAGCAATGGTAAGTTCCGGATGAGACTGTTTTTGCTTGTGCCTTATCGGCTGTTTCGTGTTCCTAATATACCTCAGGTGAACCCTCGATATCAATGGTAGATAAAACCTACTTACTTCTCTTCTTTCGAGGAGTCCAGTTTCTTCATGCTATCGTACATGCGATCCAGACGCTCTTCGACTCGCTTGAAGATCGTATCAGCTGATTCTCCAGTTAGAATTTCAATGCCTTCTTCAACCGTTTTCACCGACCAGATATGAAACCTTCCTTCTTGAACGGCTTGCACCACATCCTCCTTTAATCCGAGGTTCTTGACATTCTGGTGAGGAATCATCACGCCTTGCTGTCCCGTCAAACCTTTTTCTGCACAGACGTAGAAGAAGCCCTCAATTTTTTCGTTTACTCCGCCGATGGGTTGAATCTGACCCTTCTGATTCACCGAACCTGTCACCGCTATGCCTTGACGAATTCCCACGCCAGAAAGAGATGACAATAAGGCGTATAACTCCGTACTTGAAGCACTGTCTCCATCAATGATACTGTACGTCTGCTCAAAGGTAATACTCGCCGATACCGGAAGCGGACGAGTTTGGGCAAACTTGCCGTTGAGATAGCCGCTTAGGATCATTAATCCTTTATCATGAAAGTTCCCACTTAAGGAAGCTTCTCGTTCAATATTCAAGATCCCTTTCCGGCCCAAATAAGTCTGGACGGTAATGCGGTGCGGCTGGCCGAACGCGTAATCCCCCATTTGCAGGACTGCCAATCCATTGATCTGACCCACTTCTACTCCTTCCGTATCCACCATCAAGGTTCCATCCGCGATCATTTCACGAATTTTCTCCGCAATACGATTGGTACGGTATTCTTGTTCCTCTAGAGCTTGGCGAACATGGGATGCGCCCACAACCGTTTGCCCTTCTTGCTCCGCCCAGAAGCTGGCTTCAACAAGCACCTTAGCCAAGGTATGAAACTTTGTGGACAGCTTCCGTTGGTCTCCGGCAATACGGGAGCTATGATTAATAATGTTCGCTAAAGCCTCCCTATGGAATGGCAATAGAGATGCTTTTTCCGTATATCTTTTGACAAAACCAGCAAATTCCCGAATATGCTCTGGTGAGCGATCCATATCATGATCGAACTCTACTTTAACTTTAAAAATTTTATGAAAGTCCTCATCCCATTGCGCTAACAAGTGATAGAGATAAGGGTTGCCAATCAGGATCACCTTCACATCTAAAGGAATCGATTCCGGCTTAATGCCCGCAGTGGAAATCAAGGCTCTCTCCTCTAAGATGTTTTCCATGCGGAGTTCCCTTGTTTTCAACGCACGCTTCAGCATCAGCCAGGACATGGGATTCGACAATAACTCAGCTGCCTGCACGAGAAGGTATCCACCGTTGCTTAAATGAAGGGCCCCTGGCTTAATCATGGTGAAGTCGGTGGCCATCGATCCGAAAGCACTCTTATACTCCACTTTCCCGAACAGATTGTAGTAGCTTGGATTCGTCTCAAACACCACGGGGCTTCCTTCGGCTTTTGTTTGATCGACCAAAACATTCACTTTGTAGCGTACCAGCTTCTCTTTACTATCGCCTTCAAGGAACGGCAGCAAGCTCGCTTTCTCTGACTTCTCGCTCCCTTGGAACAATCGGTAATTCTCCACCACATCCTTCTGCATTCCTTCTAGGTAGGTTAAGACCTTCGCATGCTCGGCATAAGTGTCTCGCAGTTGTTCGAATAGCTCCGCTGTAGCCGTTCGAGCGGTTTCCTTTTTCAGTTCACTGTAATCCTCTTCCATTTGGCGTTCAATCAGCTGAACTCGACGCGCGGCTTCGGTGACCTCGGCTTCGATCTCCTTGCTTTTCTGGTTGAGCTCATCTCTCATGGAGTCCGGCATAGCCTTAAATTCTTCAGGACTTAAAGGACGACCAAAGCGTAGAGGCACAGTGGCCATCCCTTGCGCTGTCTTTTCGATTCCAAAATTGTGGTCTTTCACATATTGTTCAAGCTGCTTCCAGATCTTCTCGACTTGATCGTTAAAAGCCTTATGTACTTCTTTGCGTTTCTTCTCGAAATCTTCACTCGCAAAAGCGGAACGGATGGTTCGCTCGAGTTCTTTTACCAAATGATCAATCTCTTGTTTAAATACATTGGCTTGACCTGCGGAAAAAGACAAGGCCATCGGATGGTCCGGATGATCAAAGTTATAAACATAACACCAGTCCAGTGGTACCGTTCCATGGATCGCGACTTCCTTCACCTTAGCCTCAGCGTAAGTGCTTTTTCCAGAACCGGAAGGTCCTACAATAAAAAGATTGTAGCCCGGCTGCTTGACCTTCAGCCCAAATTCAATCGCCCGCGCCGCTCTCTCTTGACCGAAGATGACGTCTGTTAGCGCTTCAATTTCCTCTGTTGTCTCAAACGGAAAATCTTCCGGCCTATAAGCCCCTCTTAACAATTCGGTGGGGACTTTCCCTTGTTCGTTCATCTCTATCCCTCCCCTATTCAAAAGAAAGGGCACAAAGAAAAGCACTTCTTTGTACCCCATCGGCTCTACTCTATCGCTGTTCTTCGTCTTCCTCCGGAGCCTCTCCTTCTGTTGGTGTTGAAGAATCAACAGGTGGAAGGCTCTGATGGACGCCTGTTACCTTATCAAGTGTAAACTTATCGTTTCCTACCATAATTTCAAGGAGACCATTCTTAAGTGTAACCGATTGTACGATTCCGCTCTGATCGAGCTTCCCTAAATTATAGTCAATCTTCTTCCCCACAAGAGAGAAGTAAGCCATGGTATCTTGTAACAAGTGCTTCTGGTCATGTCCTTGAAAGTTCATCTCTTTAATTTCATTGGGGAACACAACACCATCGTCGACCTTCAAGATGATCCGATCCCCTTCAAGAGATACCCCTTCCACGGTTGCCTGCTTCACGACAATGGATCGCTGGTTGGTTAATGTATCGACCTTTACCTTCTCGTAGGTGATTTCTTTTCCAACCAGATGCGTATATTCCATGACGTTCAGCTTCTTATCGGCTACAGCTTCCTTAATTTGGTTTACTCCTTCGAGAATCCCAAAGGTAGCCGTATTCAAAATTTGGTTGAGATCATTGGAAGGCTGCGTGGGGTCTTGGTTCTTCAGCTGCTCAATCAACAGCTTGAAAAAATCCTCTTGCCCTAGTTCCTTCTTTAATGTGCGTCCCTTGCTGAAGTAATCTTGGAAGTTTGTTTCACTAATGACCCGAGACATCTCAACCACCTGCTCTCCCATAACATATTAGCACCATTATACAGCAAAAAAACTTGATGACGCCAATGTTTTTACGCCACCAAGTTTTTTATAGTTAATCTTGTTTTAAGCCATAATAGCAGCCATGATTGCCTTCTGGGCATGCAGTCTGTTTTCCGCTTCATCAAAGATCACAGAGTGCTTACCGTCAATCACGCCAGCAGAAACTTCTTCGCCACGGTGAGCAGGCAAGCAGTGCATGAAGATAAACTCATCGTCTGCATACTTCACAAGCTCTTCATTCACTTGGTACGGTGCAAATACTTTTACCCGTGCCTCTTGTTCGTCTTCTTGACCCATGCTCGCCCATACATCGGTGTAGATAATGTCGGCGTCTGCCACAGCTTCAATCGGATTGTCCGTAATCGTAACTTTGCTTCCGCTGATTTCAGCGAAACCTTTTGCCATAGCGACCACGTCCTCTGCCGGCATATAACCTTCTGGAGAAGCAATCGCGACATTCATCCCTAGCTTCGTGCATCCGTTGAGCAAGGAGTGCGCCATGTTGTTGCCGTCTCCCACATAAGCAAGCTTCAAGCCTTTTAAATGGCCTTTTTGCTCAATGATCGTCTGGAAATCAGCCATAATTTGGCAAGGGTGAAATTTATCCGTTAACCCGTTAATGACAGGGATGGAAGAATACTTTGCTAGTTTTTCTACCTTTTCGTGCTCGAACGTCCGAATCATAATCCCATCTAAGTAGCGAGCCAGAACTTGAGCCGTATCCTCAATCGGTTCCCCTCTTCCAATTTGCATATCGCGACTGCTAAAGAACATGCCTTGACCGCCCAATTGGTAGATCCCTACTTCAAAGGACACGCGCGTTCTCGTAGACGCCTTCTCAAAGATCATCCCTAACGTTTTGCCTTTTAGCGGCTGATAAGCAATGCCCTCTTTCTGCATCCCTTTAATCTCTGCCGCTAAGTCTAGTAAATAGGTAAGCTCCTCTGCTGTAAAATCCGCCAGACAAAGGAAATCTCTCCCCTTTAAATTCACCTGATTGGCTAACTGCGCTACTTTTGTTTCTGCGTTCATATGTTGACTCGCTCCTTCTCTCTTAAATATTGTCCGAGATCCAGCGGTTCGGTGATATTCCCCGCTTTCACTTTGAGATAAGAAGAAAAGGTATCGAGTGAAGTGAAGCAAGGGATATTCAGTTGAACCGCCAATTGCCTCAATTCAAAGCCTAATCGGCCCTGCTTGTTCCCGACTGTTGGGGTGTTGACTAAGGCCTTCACCTCTTGTTTCGTACAAATATCACGAACTCGTTTTGCATCTTCTACTACCTCTGTTACCGGCAGTCCATGGGACGTAAGATAAGCAGCCGTTCCTGGAGTCGCAATCAAGTTCAGTTCTTTTAGTTCGGATAGGAAAGGCACAAACTCTTCTTTCATCGTATCGGATAAAGAAAGCATCACCGTGTCACCCTCAGTTAATGGAGGGCAAATCCCTTCCTTCCAATGAAGGGCTTTTCCGATCGCTTCCTGCAAGTTGCGAGAAAGTCCGATGACTTCGCCCGTGGATTTCATTTCTGGTCCTAAGGCAGGGTCCACGCCACGAAGTTTAATCGTTGAGAACACAGGTCCCTTTACCGCGTAAAACGAAATGTCTTCTAAAAGCCCCGTTTGTGGAAGCTTTTCTCCTAACTGAGCCTTCACCGCCAGCTCAACCATCGGTACACCTGTCACCTTGCTCACAATCGGGACCGTACGAGAGGCTCTTGGATTGACTTCTAAGACGTAAATCTGTTCGTCTGTGATGACGAGCTGGATATTGATCAAGCCCTTCGCCTGCATCTCGGCTGCGATTTGCTGTGTATAGGCTGTAATGATTTCTTTTTGCTCTGTACGAACCGATGGAGCTGGGAAAATCGCCATACTATCTCCGGAATGAACCCCTGCACGCTCCACGTGCTGAAAGATTCCAGGAATAAGCACTTGTTCCCCATCACAGATCGCATCGACTTCGACTTCCATCCCCGACACATACTTATCCACTAGAAGCGGGAAACTAAACGTAGTCTCAGTGAAGTAGGATTCTAATTCCTCCGGTTGGTTCAAGACGACCATGCCGCGTCCGCCAATCACATAAGAGGGACGTACGAGAACGGGATAGCCTAATTTTTCAGCTGCGACATAGGCTTCTTCTTGCGATTGAACGCTAATGCCTGGAATGTGCGGGATGTTTAGCTTCTGAAGCAATTGATAGAACAAATCGCGATCCTCTACCAAGTCAATCGATTCAACGGATGTTCCATAAATGGTCACTCCCATCTTCTCCAATGGACCTGCTAGATTCACAGCCGTCTGTCCACCAAACTGCACCATCACCCCGTCGACTTTTTCCTTTTCGATTACGTTAAGTACATCAGATATTGCTAAAGGCTCAAAGTAAAGTTGATCTGCTGTATTAAAATCGGTACTTACCGTTTCTGGATTGTTGTTAATGACGACCGCTTCCGCTCCTAGCTTGCGGATCGATTTTGCAGCATGAACCGAGCAGTAATCAAACTCAATCCCTTGACCGATACGAATCGGACCAGAACCCAGAACCAGCACCTTCTTCTTCGGCTCGGTGACGGTTACTTCGTCTCTACCTTGCCAAGTGGAATAATAGTAAGGCGTGGCGGCCACAAACTCGGCTGCACAGGTATCCACTAGCTTATAGCTTGGAGACCAATTCCACTGATTCCAGCGCTCGCGAACCTCTGTGAGTTCAACCCCAACGAGTTCAGCAATCGTTTCATCTGCAAAACCTTTCAGCTTCGCTTCCTTCAACAACGCTTCAGGAACCTCTGCCCAAGAATAAGAAGCGATTTCTCTCTCTATGCGTACGATATTTTCAATGGCTTGTAAAAAGAACGGGTCAATTTGCGTAATCTCGTGGATCTCAGGTAAGGTAATGCTGCGTCGGAATGCCTCCGCGACCAAGAAGATTCTCAAATCCGTCGCTTGATCTAAGCCTACCTTGAGCTCTTCGTCTGAAAGTCCCTCGAGATTCAGCTGTAAATGATGAACACCAGTTTCTAATGAACGAATCCCCTTCAAGAGAGAAGCTTCTAGGTTACGGTCGATGGACATCACTTCGCCCGTCGCCTTCATCTGAGTGCCAAGCAAGCGATCCGCATGCGGGAATTTATCAAACGGCCAACGAGGTACCTTCGTCACGATATAATCGATGGCTGGTTCAAAGCTTGCATACGTATAACCCGTTATCGGATTGATGACTTCATCCAAGTGATATCCGATCGCCAGCTTCGCTGAGATCCGGGCAATGGGATAGCCTGTTGCCTTCGAGGCAAGGGCACTCGAACGACTGACTCGTGGATTGACCTCGATTAACACATAACGTTCGCTATGAGGATCCATAGCCATCTGAATATTGCATCCCCCCACAACACCGAGGGCGCGAATAACTTTTGTCGATACCGAACGAAGCATTTGATATTGACGATCGGTTAATGTTTGGGATGGAGCTACGACGATGCTGTCTCCCGTATGTACACCAACCGGATCGATATTTTCCATATTACATACGATAATGCAGGTATCATTACTATCCCGCATCACTTCGTATTCAATCTCTTTCCATCCCTTCACACTCTGCTCGATGAGGATCTGACGGATCGGACTGGCAGCCAAACCTCGCTTAGCCACATTGCGAAGCTCTTCTATCTCTCCTGCAATCCCACCACCAAATCCGCCAAGTGTGTAAGCGGGACGCACGATCACTGGATAGCCAATTTCTTCAGCAAAACTCAACGCTTCTTCGACGGTATTTACCGTTTTACTTTCCGGAACAGGTTCGCCGATTTCTAGCATCAATTGCTTGAAATCTTCACGGTCTTCCCCTTTTTTAATCGTATCTAAAGGAGTTCCCAACAGCTCCACGTCATACTTCTCGATAATGCCTGCATCCGCTAATTCTACCGCTAGATTCAACCCGGTCTGTCCTCCAAGGGTAGGAAGAATCCCATCCGGTTGTTCCTTGGCAATAATTCTCTCTAACGACTCCACCGTTAGTGGTTCCATATAAATCTTGTCAGCCACTTCTTCATCCGTCATAATCGTAGCCGGATTATTATTGACCAGGATGACCTCAATGCCTTCTTCTCTTAAAGCAAGACAAGCTTGAGCTCCTGCATAATCAAACTCGGCCGCCTGGCCGATGACGATCGGACCTGAACCGATCACGAGGATTTTCTTGATGTGTTCAAACTTAGGCATATGTCTTTTCTCCTATGGATTGGCATTGCTCGATGAATTGATCAAAGATAAAGTCCGAATCGCTCGGTCCTGGGTGGGCTTCCGGATGGAATTGCACCGTTGAAATAGGAAGTTCGCGATGAGCTATGCCTTCTACCGATTTGTCGTTGACATTAATGTATGAAATGTTTAACACGTTTTTATTTACAGACTCTTCTTTCACCATGTAGCCATGGTTTTGAGAGGTAATATACACTTTTCCCGTTTGCGTATTCTTCACCGGATGGTTCGCTCCGCGATGTCCATACGGTAATCTAGCGGTATCGCATCCGTAAATCAAAGCCGTCACCTGATGTCCAAGGCAAATGCCAAGCGTAGGATAAGCTTCGATAATCTTCTTCAGCTCCGGAAGATGCGGAATCATTTCCTTCGGGTCTCCCGGTCCATTAGATAAAAGAATACCGTTAGGTTGGATCTCCATAATTTCCTTTAACGTGACATCGTAAGGGAAGACCGTTACCGCACAGCCTCTGGCCAATAGTGAGTCCAAAATCGATTTCTTATAACCAAAATCAATTAAAGCAACATGCGAACCGCTTCCTGGATAATGAACCTTCGATTTCGTGGAAACAAGCTCTACCTGACCGGTAACCGGTGTGATCTCCGGTTGATCGGTTGGATCTGTCGTAATCTTCCCGAACACAAGACCCTGCTCCCGAATGATCTGCGTCACGGTGCGCGTATCGATCCCCGTAATGCCACCTAAATCGTATTTCGCCGCCATCTCCGCTAGCCCATGTTGGGAAAGGTAATGGCTCGGTTGTTGACACAACTCGCCGACGACGAGACCCTTACAAGCCGGACGAACACTTTCATGATCGATCTGGTTCACGCCATAGTTTCCAATCAACGGATAAGTGAAGGTAACAATTTGTCCGGAATAGGAAGGATCCGTCAATACTTCTTGATATCCGCTCATGCCAGTGTTAAACACTAGCTCTCCCTGGCAAGCTTCCAAGTTTCCAAACAAGGTTCCTTCGAATACGTCCCCCGTGCTTAATACGAGGTATCCTAACATAACTCAACCGCTCCTTTATGTGCCTGAACGACCTGCAGAATTTTTTCTACAGCCATTTCCATTTCTTGTTGTGTAATCGTAAACGGTGGTAGAATACGAAGTACCTTCGGTCCTGCAACCAAGGCGAGGATACCTTCTTCTTCTCTTAGCTTTGTTACAATCGGACCTACTTCAAAGTCAAACTCAACGCCAATCATTAATCCTTTACCGCGACCGCCTAGCTTCTCCATGAAGTAAGCTCCCTTTTCCTCGACTTCAGGAAGGTAGGCCTCAATCGCTTCTAGTGTGGCAAGACCCGCCGCCATAGCCAAAGGATTCCCGCCAAAGGTCGTGCCATGGGTTCCTGGTCCAAAGGTGTCAGCCAAGAATTCCTTCGCCATCATGGCTCCAATTGGAAAACCGCTTCCTAGCCCTTTCGCCATCGTAATGATATCTGGTTCAATGCCGTAATGCTGGTGTGCAAACCATTTTCCTGTACGACCAATTCCGGTTTGAACTTCATCGACGATTAAGAGAAGTCCATGCTGTTGGCATTGCTCCGTAATCACTTCTACCCATGCTGGATCCGCTGGATGCACGCCGCCTTCTCCTTGAACCATCTCGAGCATAATGGCACAGGTTTTATCCCCAATCGCTTCCTTAAGGGCTTCGATATCGTTGTAAGGAATCGTCTTAAAGCCTTCTGGCAGGGGACTGAATCCGATCTTTACTTTTTCTTGTCCGGTAGCCGTGAGTGTCGCTAAGGTCCGTCCATGGAAGGATTGCTCAAAGGTAATGATTTCGTATTTGCCTTTTTCATTTCCGTATTTACGAGCCAGCTTGATCGCTGCTTCGTTCGCTTCTGCGCCACTGTTGCAGAAGAATACGCGATCCGCGCAGCTGATTGAAGTGAGCTTCGTTGCTAGTTCTTCTTGCTGAGGAATGTTAAACAAGTTCGAGCAGTGCCATAGGGTATCGAGTTGCTCGGAAATTTTCGCTTTTACCTGTGGTGGAATATTACCAAGAGAAGTCACGGCAATCCCTGAAACAAGATCTAAATACTTCTTCCCTTGATCATCGAAAAGGTAATTCCCTTCTCCCTTCACAATGTTAATGGGCCATCTCGCATAGTTTGAAAATAAATGACTCACCTCTACTCCACCTTCCCTGTAATTTTCGTTCCCACTGACTCCCCTTGTACGGCACGACTTAAGTTGCTCGGATCAATAATCACAACCTGATCAGCTGCCTTCAGGGCATCCATCGCTGCTTTCACCTTTGGAATCATGCCTCCGGTGATGACCCCACTTGCGATTAACTCATTGACACCCTCTACCGTTAACTCCGGTATCACTTCGCCGTTCTCCATGACTCCTGGTACATCCGTCACCACGATTAACTGAGAAACTTCCAGCGCGGATGCAACCGCTCCGGCTGCCGTATCGGCGTTGATGTTATAAGACTGCCCTTCCGAGTCCAATCCGAGTGGCGCAACGACTGGAATATATCCCATATCACTGATTTGCTTTAAGATTTCTGGCTTAATCTGTTCAATCTGCCCGACAAAACCGAGTGGACCCGGCATCTTACTCGCCTGAATCAGCTGTCCATCCATCCCGCTTAGTCCGAACCCATAGCCTTGCAGGTTTTTCACGATTTGCTTATTGGTCTGACCGATGAGCACCATCTCGACCACTTGAAGCGTCGCTTCATCTGTGACTCGAAGGCCATCGATAAATTGAGGTTCTATATTAAAAGACTTTAAGGTATTGGAGATCGCCGGCCCGCCGCCGTGGACGATCACAGGATCAAAACCGTCTCTTTTTAATTGGATCAACTCTTCGTAGAAAGACGCTTGAAGATTATCTAGCGTACTTCCCCCACACTTTAACACGAACATGTTTCTCTCTCTCCGCTTCTTTATATAAATGAGGAGAATAAGGGAAGATTTTTCGCTTATTCTCATGAACCTGAGGAATTGTCGGGTTTTAAGAGGAAAAAGTTCCGTTATTGGCTTGAAAAGCCCCTTTTGAAGCTCTTTTTCGCTAGATAACGGAAGAACTTTCTCTTATTCCCGCTGTTTTTAGCTATGTTTTCTAAATAGCGGAAAATTCTACGTTTACGGATACACCGGACTAAACGTTAACCCCGTCGTTTCCTCTAGCCCCGCCATAATGTTCATATTCTGGATCGCTTGACCAGCGGCCCCTTTCACCACATTGTCGATCACGGACAGGATGATCAAACGATTCGTGCGCTTATCCACGTGTAAAGCGATGTCGCAATAATTGGATCCGTAAACTTCCTTCGTCTTCGGATGACTTCCTTGTGGGCGAAGTCGAACAAACGGCTTTCCTTCGTATGCACTTTGATAGAGTTCTTGGAAATTCACGTCTTCCGTGATCGTCGCATACATCGTACATAAGATCCCGCGGGTCATCGGAACCAGGTGTGGTGTGAACGAGATAATTGGATCTTGTTGATAGAGTCGATTCAATGTCTGCTCGATCTCCGGCGTGTGCTGGTGCTTTGCTACTTTATAAGCTGCTAGATTTTCATTTACTTCCCCATAGTGAGTGGCGAGAGAGGCCGCACGACCTGCTCCAGACACTCCTGATTTGGCATCAATAATAATTGATTTCGGATCGATATAAGGCATCGCTGGTGCCAGCCCTAATGCCGCTGCTGTTGGATAGCACCCTGGATTAGCAATCAGCTGTGCTTGCTGAATTTGCTCCTTGAACCATTCCGGCAGACCATAAACCGCTTGTTGAAGATAGCTGCTGTCTGCCGTTGTTTTTCCATACCAAGTCTCATACGTTTCCGCTGGAAGTCTAAAATCTCCAGATAGATCAATCACTTTTCGTCCTGCCTCAAGTAAGGAAGGAACTAACTTACTGCTAATGCCCGATGGAGTGGCAATAAACACCCACTCTGCTGTGGCGTTTATATCAATCTCTTCTAAAGGATACTGAGCAATATTCATCAGATGAGGATAGACTTCCGTCATTTCCTTCCCTGCTTGTGAACTCGCAAATAATGAGGTGACCTTCGCATACGGATGATGATGTAAAAGACGGATCAATTCGACTCCGCTATACCCCGTAGCCCCAATAATCGATATATTCATATGGATTCTCTCCCTGTAGCCGTTAATATTTATGAATCATTATACAAGGGTTATAATTTTTATACAACAGGAAAAAATGTTTTTTTATTAATCCCTTGTTATTTTTATTCATACATAATTCCAGGAATGTCTACAATTTTTGAACATAGAAATGAGATAAAGGGCAATGAAGAATTCCATTGGCAGGTTTATGGGCTCAAAAAAGGTCAACGGGAGCTCTTCATTCCCTATTAAGGAGGTGAAAAAATGCATACATGGTTTCTTAAATTGGCGGCAGGCTATTTTGTCATTGGAGTCTTGGTGGGTATGGGAATGTCGATGACGCATCAATTTGGCTTAGTCAGCTTGCATGCTCATATCAATTTATTGGGATGGATGTCGATGGCTTTATTTGGTATTATTTATCACTTATATCCAGCAACAGCCGAATCAACGTTATTTCGATGGCACTTCTGGCTCTACAACATCGGACTCCCCATTATGATGGTTGCTCTATATCTAGTACTTACTGGAGTCAATGCCGCTCTCCCTTTTATTCCTGTCGGAGCAACAGCCGTCATTATTGGAGTCATTGTATTTGCCGTCAATTTGTGGAGAAATATAAAAGCGTAAGGAATCAAGAGGCTGCCATCAGCCTCTTGATTTTTTTGCGAATAAATCCCTTCCATTCATGCCACTTTATAGAAAGAGACTTTAACATTAGGGAGTATCTCGATGAGAAGAAATGTGTTTAGGCGGCAGAAAAAAAGCAAAAGCAAAACCTACACCCATATCGGTATCTCATCAGACGTCTTGTTATTGCATCGGCTAGAAGACAACCTTGAGATGATCAAGCAGTTGTTTCATGATTGCTCCGATGTCGTCTACCGTGAGTTGACATTACAGCCCCATGTTCAAGGAGTTCTCATCTATATAGATGGGATGGTTGATTCAGACATGATCAGCGATCATGCTCTTACTCCCTTGCTGTTCCGTTTTGGCCAACAAGCCGTAGAGCCCGATACACGCATCCCGAATTTGTTGGAAAACGGTCAATCTGTATCCCAAGTTTCTGAGGCCAAGACGGTTTCTGAAGCTGTGAACGCGATTCTAACGGGGAATGCCGTTCTCCTCGTGCAAAGGTTTGATCGTGCGACCATTCTCAGTGTTCGTGGAGGAACGAGACGTGGGGTGCAGGAACCCAATACCGAGTCTGTTATTCGAGGACCAAGAGAGGGCTTCTCGGAAAATTTACGCACCAATTCCGCTCTCATCCGTTTTCGGTTGAAATCTCCTCAATTGAAGATGGTACCCTTCGTTCTAGGAGAGCATACCCAAACCAATATCGCGCTCGCCTATATGGAGGGTTTAGCCGATCCGGATGTCATTAAGGAAGTCACGGCCCGGATTAAAGATATTAAAATCGATGGGGTTCTAGAAACGGGCTATCTCGAAGAATTAATTGAAGATGATCCCTATTCTCCTTTTCCACAAGTTCAATACTCAGAGAGACCCGACACGATTGCCGGGCAACTGTTGGAAGGGAGATTTGTCATTTTAGTAGATGGTACCCCTTTTGCCTTGAGCGGACCTGTAACGGCGGTTCAGTTCCTACAAGCTTCAGAGGATTATTACGAGCGGTATATGATCGTCAATCTGATTCGATGGCTTCGTTATATTTTCCTTTTTATCTCCTTGCTATTTCCTGCTATCTATGTCGCCGTGATCACGTATCACCATGATATGTTGCCAACCAACCTGATCTATACGATTGCGGCAACGAGAGAAGCGATTCCATTCCCGGCTCTTATAGAAGCTTTAATTATGGAAGTCGCCTTCGAAGCCTTACGAGAAGCCGGAATACGTTTGCCAAAAACAGTGGGACAAGCCGTAAGTATTCTAGGCGCTCTCGTGATTGGTCAAGCTGCAGTAGAAGCCGGAATTGTATCAGCTCCCATGGTCATTATTGTTTCCATTACAGGGATCGCTTCCTTTACCATCCCTCGTTTTAACTTTGCGATCACAGTTCGAATGCTGCGCTTTCCTATAATGATTTTGGCTGGAGTTTTCGGGCTTTATGGGATTATCATCGCCATGATGTGGATTATCATGCACATGTGCAGCCTGCGATCCTTCGGCGTTCCTTATATGTCAGGCTTTGCCCCACTGAACTTAAACGAGCTCAAAGATACCTTCCTGCGTGTGCCATGGTGGAAAATGAATGAACGTCCCTCTACCTACACCGATCAGGAGAATAGGCAAAGGATGGCCACAGATATGAAGCCTGAACCACCAACTCAGGGGAAAAAACGGATATGAAAAAAATGCTGCTTTTCCTCATACCCTCCATGATCCTGAGCACAGGTTGTTGGGATCGTATAGAAATAAATGATGTGGCTTTCGTAGCAGGTACGGGAGTGGATAAGGTTGAGGACAACTATCTCGTTTCTATTCAGGTTACGCTGCCTGGTCAGATGGGAGGGAAAGGGTCGAGCGGCGGAGGTGGAGGAACCAGTGGGACAGGTCCCTGGTATGTGGAATCCGCCGAAGGGAGCACACTGAGAGAAGCCAACGAGGTTCAACAATCTATGCTCTCAAGACAGCTCAATTTTTCTCACCGCCGCGTGATTGTTTTCGGGGAGGATCTAGCTAAAGAAGGAGTGTCTCAATCCTTAGACATCTTAGTACGCGTCCCTCAGAATCGGTTGAGTACTCTTGGCGTTGTCGTAGAAGGTCAGGCACGGGATGTATTAAACTCGGATGCACCGATTGAGAACTTTCCAGCGGAGATGATTCGAGAAATGGCTCAATCCGTGATGACGGAAAATCCAACCCTAAGAGTTCTAACAGAGAAATTATTAAAAGAAGGGATCGACCCCATTCTCCCTTACCTTGCTCAAACTAAGACCCATCCCGGACCTAAGGGACAAGCCAAGACGAATATTCAGTTTAAAGGAATGGCGGTCTTTGACCAAGATAAGCTGGCGGGAGTCCTTGAAAATGAGGAAGCCTCGATTCTCTTGGTCGCTATGGATCAGTCCCCTCTTCCCACGATTCGGGTCGTCCCTCCACATGGCGAGGGACGACTCGAGGTCAGATTCGAAGACGTGCAATCTCGCTTGAAGCCTACCATCAAGGGTGACAAACTCCACATAAAAGTGGAAGTGGATACAAGGGGATCCTTGGTCGAGAATGCCTCCCAATATGATATTACGAAAAATGGCAATCTACGTGATTTAGAAGGACTATTGCGCAAAACCATAGAGACCACAATGGAAGATGTTATCCATAAGCTGCAGCATGAGTTTCATTCCGATCCTATTGGGATTGGCGAAGCCTTCCACCAAAGATATCCTAAAAAGTGGGCGGATATGCGCGAGCAATGGAAGAAGGAATATTACCCTCGAGTAGATGTAGAAGTCGTAGCTAATGTCCATATTGAACATACCGGTTCCATCACCAAACCGTTTGGTTTTAAGGAAGGAGAAATCGCGCCGTGAATTCACCACTCATCCAAGGATTCATTGCTATCGGGCTCCTTCTAGCCCTGGAATGGAAGACTCTAAAAAAGGAGAACCGGCACACGCGATGGTTTGTCTATGGGATCTTAGGTACCAGCTGGCTTCTGTGGATCTACTGTTCTAGTGCAATCGACGTTCACAGGCCTATGGTTTGGCTAGAAAGCTTGCTAGAACCCCTTATTCTTGTACCGTAAGGAAGTGAACCATTGGAAAGGATCTCTGCTCACCAAGGAATGCTGATTATCTGTGCCTTAACGCTCAATTCGACTCTGATCAGCGTGCCGGCCCAAGTGATTGGAATGGCTAAACAAGACGCCTGGATCTGCTATCTAATCGCGATGGTCATCCCTCTTTCCGCTTGGTGGCTCATCTCCAGGATTCTAGCCCGTTTCCCAGACCATGATCTACTAACCATTATGATTGAGCGATATCCATACTTGGGTAGGGTGTTCGGTTTTTCCTATCTTCTCTTTTTTTTGATTATCCTAGCTCGAGATATTCGGTTAATCAGTGATTTCATTAATATTATCATCCTACAGAATACACCAATCGTGGTCATAACTTCTCTTGCGGTAATAACGGCGATCTTTATGACCCGTGGGGGGATTGAACTCGTCGGAAGAACGGCTGAGATTTATCAGAGCGCTTTGATCCTGATTGTTTTATCCCTCCCGATCTTCCTATTACGTGAATTTGATGGTCGAGATTTTCTACCGATCTTTGAAGCAAGCGTTGGAGATCTGCTCAATGGCAGCTGGTATGCTGTCGCCTATCTTGGCGAGATGATTGCCTTGGCTTTCATGGTACCGGGAAAACAAATTTCTTTCCGACATGGTCTATGGGGATTTTTTATAGCGATCTTTCTGTTAGAAATTCTCATCACGTTCAATGTTACCGTTCTCGGTCCGGAACTGGCTCCCCGATTCATGTACCCGAATCAGGAGATGATTCGCGCGATCCGGATAACCGACTTTCTCGATCGTTTGGATCTTCCTATTATCGGAATCTGGATGCCCGCCATGATTGTCAAGATCGGAGTAGGACTTTTCTTGGTTTGTCACGCCATTAAGCAATTAGCACCCAAAATCTCCCCCAAGTCCATCATGGGACCTCTCGGACTTTTTTCTCTGGTGTGTTCCTTCTGGTTTTTTAGTGACGCCATTCAGACTCTGAACTTTAACAGGACTTGGCCAGCCATCGCCCTTCTATTTGAATGGCTGATTCCTGTCCTTCTGTTTTGGATCCTCAAACCAAAGAACGGGAGAAGTGTGAATAAATAAGGACTTGCGATTTTGGCAAATTTCGAACTTCCCCTCGCAAATCGCTGATAAATCCAAGTTGATTATGGTAATATAGGAATATCGTGCTTGTACAATAAGGAGGAAATTTCAAATGTCAATCGATCAATTGGCCATTAATGCCATACGCGCCCTCTCCATTGATATGGTAGAGCAAGCAAATTCCGGACATCCAGGCATGCCCATGGGGGCTGCTCCCATGGCTTACGAGCTGTGGGCAAAGCAGATGAACCACAATCCAGCGAATCCCGAGTGGGTCAACCGCGACCGTTTTGTCCTTTCCGCTGGACATGGTTCTGCCTTACTTTACAGCTTGCTTCACCTTACCGGTTACGATCTTCCCATCGAAGAGTTGAAGAACTTCCGTCAATGGGGCAGTAAAACACCTGGACACCCTGAGTTTGGCCACACTCCAGGCGTAGAAGCCACAACCGGACCACTTGGACAAGGAGTTGCTATGGCCGTGGGGATGGCTATGGCCGAAGCCCATTTAGCTGCGACTTATAATAAAGAAGGATTTAAAGTCGTCGATCATTATACATACACCATCTGCGGAGACGGGGACTTAATGGAAGGCGTATCCGCTGAGGCCGCTTCGATGGCCGGACATATGGGACTTGGTAAGCTGATTGTCCTCTATGATTCCAATGATATTTCCCTTGATGGTGAACTTAGCTTTGCCTTCACCGAAAGTGTAGCGAAGCGCTATGAATCTTACGGCTGGCAATACCTTCGCGTAGAAGACGGAAACGACATCGAGGCGATAGGACGAGCTATACAAGAAGCAAAGCAAGACCTTGTTCGACCTGCGATGATCGAAGTCCGTACCGTGATTGGCTACGGCAGCCCGAATAAAGCAGGAAAATCCGCTGCTCACGGCTCCCCACTAGGGAAAGACGAGGTCACTTTAACTAAGCAAACGTATGGCTGGGAGCATGAACCTTTTGACGTACCAGAGGATGCGCGCAACCATTTTGCCCAAATCAAAGGAGAATTGCAGAAAAAAGAAGATCAATGGAATGAGCTCTTCGCCGGTTATAAGCAAGCCCACCCTGAATTGGCTCAGCAATTTGAGCAAGCCATGAAGGGCGAGCTTCCTGAAGGCTGGGATGCAGACCTTCCTGTCTTCGGAACCGATGCACCGAAGATGGCTACGCGCGAATCTTCTGGCGCTGCGCTGAATGCCATTGCGAAAAACCTGCCGACTCTATTCGGAGGATCTGCCGATCTAGCTTCTTCCAACAATACGACATTGAAAGGCCTAGACGTCTTCGATCGTCATAATTATGCGGGCCGTAACGTATGGTTTGGTGTTCGTGAATTTGCGATGGCGGCTGCGTTGAACGGATTGTCTTTACATGGAGGGGTTCGTCCGTATGGCGGAACGTTCTTCGTCTTCTCTGACTACCTGCGTCCAGCTGTCCGTTTATCTGCTTTAATGAAGCAACCCGTGATTTACGTTCTGACTCACGACAGCATCGCCGTAGGAGAAGATGGTCCGACTCACGAACCTGTGGAGCACCTGCCTTCCCTTCGCGTCATGCCAAACCTACTGGTTATGCGTCCAGCGGATGCCAACGAAACCATCCAAGCTTACCGCTATGCGATCGAGCAAAAGGAAAACCCTGTCGCGATGGTGCTGACTCGTCAGAAGCTTCCGGTTCTTGAAGGAAGTGCAGAAAAAGCCCGTGAAGGCGTCGCAAAAGGAGCCTACGTGGTGGCAGATCCAGCTGATGGAGCGAAGCCACAAGTTCAATTGCTGGCAACGGGTTCCGAAGTCAGCTTAGCAGTTGAAGCACAGGTGGCCCTCGCAGCCAAAGGCATCGCCGCTCGCGTCGTGAGCATGCCAAGCTGGGAGCTTTTCGAAAAGCAATCTCAGGAATACAAAGACTCCGTTATCCTTCCTGACGTCAAGGCTCGCGTCGGCATCGAGATGGCTTACCCACTGGGCTGGGAGAAGTATGTGGGTGACCACGGAACGATCATCGGCATCAAGGAATTTGGTGCTTCCGCTCCTGGAGACCGTATCCTGAAGGAATATGGATTCACGGTGGAGAATGTGGTAGCTCAGGTAGAGAAGGTTTTGGGATAATTTAAAAAGGGCTGACCCAAGGACATAAGAAGATGTCCCCTGGGTTCAGCCTTTTTCTTTTTAATCTTTTACGAGGTTCTTAATGACTACAACGGCTTGAGCTCTTGTCGCCATTCCTTTCGGATCGAAACGACGGTCTGTTACCCCTTTAACCAGACCCTCTTGAAGCGACAGTGCGATTTCATTTGCAGACCATTTGGCTACTTGCTCTCTGTCTTGGTATCGATTTAGTCTATTCAGATCGGCCTTAGGAGCCGCAGCGGAACGTTCCTTCATCTTCATCAAGTAAGCCTTCCATATCATAATGGTCATTTGTTCTCTGGTGATCGTTTCATTCGGCTTGAATGTGCCATCAGGCATTCCTGTAACAATGCCGGCTTCAACCCCTGTTCGGACCGTCGTATAGAACCAATCTTCGTTAGAAACATCCGTAAAACGTACTGTTCCATCTGATAGATTCGATGTTAATCCCAATGCCCTTACTAACATCGTTGTGAACTCGGCTCGACTGACGGCTTGCTGTGGTTTGAACTCACTCACAGAATAACCACTGACCAACAAACGTTGAGCCATCCACTCAATATCTTCTTTTGCCCAATGACCAATAAGATCTGTAAATGAATGGTTGTACGTCATCACAGCCAAGATGCTTGGTGAATCGATGCTTACCGTGGTACCGTTTTTTAAGAAAGTCCATAGGCTCTTATTAAGCTGATAATGATAGACAGCTTCCTGCTTCACCTCTCTTGACAGAAACTCCATCTCAAACATTACCGGTGATATGGCCTCTCCCGTTTGCTCAAACACACCAGCAAGAATAGGACCTTGCTCAAGCTTTAACGATGTACTCTGTTGTTTCGCAGCCTCCAGGTACGTCTTCCCTTCTTGCACCGTCGGCTTGCCGATGATCAGATAGACACCCTTCGAAAGCTTAGATTCGACACTTGCCATCGGGATGGTCAGATTAGCTAGACCTGTTTTCCAGATGACGACGGCGGAAGCTTTCTTCAGTTCGTTGAGGACCTCAGATTCAAAGTTTAGTACGTACTCATCCGCCTGCTCAGTGGTCTCGACAAAAAGTGGCTTTTCTTCTTTTCCTCTGCGTTCTAGAGCTTTCTTTACGGTTTCTCTGTTTAGAGTAACGTGTAAAGATACTCCACCGTTCGCCGCTTTACGCTTCTCTATCTGGGCATCTTTCCCGACGTCAAGCGAATCCCCTACAGAGATTGGAGTAGACCCTCCTCCTGAACCTCCCGAGCTTCCTGATTTTCGAGACACTTGAATCAAGTAGGTATTCCTCGTGACTCCATCTGGAGCCGTTACCTCCAATTGAATCCTCCCATCACTCGGGATAATTACAGGCATAGCATTTCCACTGTTTACAGCTACCCCATTCATTTTCAACTTACTGTGAGGGTCATTCCCAACTGCCGTAATGGTGAGCTCCGTTACGGATTGGTCCACTATGA
Organism: Ammoniphilus sp. CFH 90114; assembly: GCF_004123195.1. Classification (NCBI taxonomy): domain Bacteria; kingdom Bacillati; phylum Bacillota; class Bacilli; order Caryophanales; family Paenibacillaceae; genus Ammoniphilus; species Ammoniphilus sp. CFH 90114. The sequence continues at coordinate 20,377 of NZ_SDLI01000013.1, read as the reverse complement.
CCCCATACTCTAATACCGTTGGCTGGAATATTGGATTCAGGGTACCTGGATTTACGGTTATGGACGATAGTGTAGCATCGTCTTGTGTCTCATCCACACGTTCCACTTGAATCGTATAGATTCGCTTCGTGACACCATCCGGAGCCGTTGAAACAAGCGTAATCTCCCCAGTATGTGGAATGCGAACTCTCTTTGTCGTTCCACTAGCTGCTAGATCCCCTTCTATAACCAACTTGGCTTGAGCATGAGACAAACTCGCCGTGACATCAATATCCCCTACAGAAACCGGAAGACGAAGCGTATAATTCATCTGCTCCGAGCTAAAGTTGGGGGATAATACACCTGGAGTAATGGCAAGTCCCCCAAGCCAGGCATTATTCGATACCGCAGACTGGATCGAAACCGTTATACTCTCTTCACCAGAAGCATTTCCTGTTAAGTCTGTAGCCGCTCCCTCTCGAATAAGAACTTGCGCGTCACTAGAAATAGGCTGAGTCAAAGTTAAATACAGCACCTTGCTATCCTTTACATCTGTGACTGCGGAAACTACGGCTCCCTCAGCACCATTCACCTCGAATCTTCCTCGATCAATTGTTCTTCCCAATGCCTCGTTGAAAGTAAGTCGAATCATCCTTCCACCTTCATCTCCTGAGGCACTTACAGGTCGAGGACCGACGGTATCCAGCTCTTTCACACTAAAGCTTCCCGTATAGGAATCAGTCATCCATACATCGGCATAGCTCTTAAATGGGTGTGGATGGATCTTTATATCGTACTGCTCATTCAAACGAAGTTCCTGATTGGGTTGAAAACGTAATGTCCTCGACAACTTTTCCCCTTCTTGAACTGGGTCTTCCGATGCCTCTACGAATTGAATGGTGCCGCCTAGAGCGGATCCTTCAGAATCCTTAATTTCCATGGTTCTATTAGGAAGCTCGGAAACCTTTAGATATTTCGTAAAGACAATATCGACAAAGCTTCCACCTTCATAGGTGTAACCTGTAACCGTCTCAACCTGAGGGGCTGCTCTTGATATGAGACCGGCATGCACTTCTGTGTGTGGCGGCGGTACATCAAGCTCTGCACTGGTCTGCACTTCATAGCCTTCTTTTTCCCAAACCACCTTCCACTTCCCAGGCGGAACGTCCCACCCATATCTGCCTTCCCGGTCCGTATAATGAGGGTTGACTTGCTCGTATGGGCCGGCATCCCAGACCGTCCATTGACCTCCATCAAGATAAAGAACAGTAGCTAGCACATCCTCCAGGCGGTTCTCAGGCACTGCTTCATAAACATAACCACTTGGATCATAAATCCACTTTGGATCGGCTATTTTCTTCCTCTTTCGTTTCTTTTCATCTTCATCATTACATTGATTGTAGCCTGTTCCGATCGAATCAATCTGCGCATCTACATATTTGTCAATTTTACTGCTTGCGACCTGTGCAGCAAATCCTGCTGCTGCTCCCGCAGGACCCACGAGACCCATGGCTCCGGTCCAAGCTCCTAATCCCACCTTTGCCACCTCACCGATGACAACGGCACCAAGAGCTTTTCCCGCTTGCTTGACGGTTGTTGGAAGTTCAGCCAGACAGTCCAATCCTCTTTCCACATTGTACGTGATGCGGTTAATTTTTCCTGCATAGCTTTTATAGCTGTCAAACTGCCCTTTAATATCCTTGACCGTTTTGTACCTTTCGTTAAATTCCATATGAACATGGGTGGAGTATTCGGCAAGATCCTTATATTGTTCCGCTTTGCCAATCCATCGTTCAATTCGGCTTAAAGCGGTAAAGGCATCAGGCGCCCCCGGGGCTCCATTTTGAAAAATCAGATCCATGGGAACATACCCTTTGGTGATGGATGTGAGCCCTTCTTCCGTTTCTACCGCATCGAATGAACTGCCCAACACGGGATCGCCCGATTTCTGCGCTAAGGCAATTTCGCCATCCGAAGGCTGATAACCCGCATGGGGTTGGAGCGTGAAGGTCACTGTCATTTTCATATCATCGAGCTGCGGCAAATGTAAAACGGCGGTTCCTGTATACTTGCCATCCTTTAATTCAAAAGGAGTGGTAGAAACGACTTCAAAATCCCGCATCCCTCTTGGCATTGACTGACGGATTTGTTCTAGACTTGGCTGATCTGCCTCATACGTATATGGTCCTGGTACCACATCATAGGAAACGTATATGCCACCTAAGGCATCCTGCCCAGTAGGCGCAACTGCACGGTAAAGGTCTCCACTTCGTACAGCCTTAACCGGTTCACCCATTTGTCCCCCAAGGTACACATACACATTCTCTACATCATCCGGTCGGTCAAATTTCAGTTCAAATTGAAACGGGTTGCCTGGAACAACCGAGTAGGGCAGTCGAGAAATACCATTTTCTAAGCCGAAGGTAACCCATTTTTGATTGGGCGCTTGGGCCATAGCCATTTCTATCAGCCTTGGACGAGAATCATCATAATCGACATACACCTTCTCACTCTGAAGCGTAACAGAATTCGCCTCCGTTTCGGCATGCAGAACATGAACGCTCGGGTTTCCTATATCCGGCAACGTGGCATTCATACTCCAGTAACCTATAGGTGAAGCCACGGCACTTCCAACTAATGCTTGCCCGTCATAAACTTTAACGGTGCTGCCAGCTGGCGCATAACCGCTGATTTGGGTATCCAATTGACTGATTTCCTCGGGAAGCTCCAGGGTTAGCCTCGGCGTATCTAATTGAATGGTCCCCATCGTTTCCTCAATGGATTTCCCCTCAATGTTTGATCGAATTTGAGCCGCCACAGCAACCGTGTTTCGATTAAACGCAGAATCTACCTTCAATTGATAGGTAATGCCTCCAGACTGATTGGAAGTCAGATCACCAAGCGGAACCTTTAGCTTTCCTTCTTCGAGCACCGCTCCTTCAGCTCCTGTTACAATGATATTTCCATTTGTATCGATGACAGGAGACATGCCTTGAGGAACGTCGAGAAATAAATAGGTATCCTTTGCCTCCCTATTTTTCCCGTTCTGGTAGAAGACTCGGAAGGTAACCACACTGCCGGGGACCGCCCGGTTCGGCCAAGCTGTAAAGCGATTTCCCCATTGATTTACAAAATAACTCGTTGGGCTAAATTGAATAGTTCCGACGTTGACAATCTGCTGATCATGAACCGTAAATTCTACATTGGCATATTCGTATCGAGTTTCAGATGAATTTAATCTACGAGTGAGCTCTAAGCGGTAGTTGCCGGGATCCATGATATTCAGATTCAGCATGTCACCGTTCATATCCCAGTCCCCTACAGATCGATACCAACTTTTTGAGTTGCCTTGAATACTATAAAGCGACCCACTAACCCAACGGTGATCCATCTGCGCAAGCTTAGCTTGAACACGGCCACCTTTCTCCTCATACCGTATCTCTACGGTTCCATTGGCATTCTCATCTAACGTAGCCTTATTACATACCGTCATGAAACTCGGCGTAGATCCCGTTACACAAACGTTAACTGTATCTCCAGGATAGCCACTGAACTGGTAGGCATTTTGGAAATACCCTCTCATCCATCCGCCACGATCCGCTTCAATTTCAACCATATAATTCATCTGTTCCATATTGACCGGACCCATCCAGTCTGTATCAAGATACTTGACAAAGACTTTCAAATTCACAACACCGTACCCAGGCTGTCGCACCGGAATCGTCAGCGTGGTCGTATTCCCTACGGTGATATGAGCCTTCAAGCTCTCCTCTGTTCGATAAGAATAGGAGGTTTCGTAGGCCTCCACAGCTACTTCCCCTGTCAACATAGAGTTAAATTGATATTCTCCGTCAAGGTTACTTCTTGCTTCCTTAACAATCGTGTTTCCATTAAAGGTTTGCGTCGCCTTGACGAGCGCATTCATTACCGGCTCACCTGCCGGATTAACAACTTTCCCTTTTAAAATACCTTCGGGAAGTGCCTGAAGTTGGATAACTGTTTCATTCACCCCAGGAGTAAGCTCAATGCTCTGATCGGGCACCTTCTGAACCCATTCACCGCTCACATCAACCTTAGCCGTAATTTTACTTCCTGCGACCAAGCCTTCTTGCCAATATGTCCAGCCTTCTTCACCACTCGTATACCTTCCCAGATATTCTTGATTCTCATCGTAAAGCTGGATTTGTATACCACTTCGAGGATGGCCTTTCGGGTCTAAAACTTGAAAACGGATTTTTGCAGGCTGCTCGATGGTTAGTGAAACGTTATTCGTACGTCCGGCCTCAGCTTTGACCCCATCTGCTTCGGCTAGGATGTGCCGATTATTGGAGGAGCGCAAGACTATTCGATACTCTTCTCCTGGTACCAAACCGTCTAAGGTCACCGCTCCTTGCCCCGTCAGCATCATAAAATGACTGCCAAACCGTGGATGAATATAGGAAAGAACCGCGCCAGTCAGAGGGGCATCGCCAGGGTTATCAAAATTCACGTTTACCCTTCCACTGATTTGAACGGGTAAGTTAGCGGCCTTCTTCTCGGTTTCTTTACCTGTTGCCGGATCTTTCATCTTTATCGTTAAGGAAGTCAGTTCTGCTGTTCCTTCCTCGAGAACGAACTTCGTACGATAGGCACCAGGAAGATGGGTCACTTCCTCCAATAGTAGTTTCGTTGCTTTAGAGTCGGTATGGTTCTCATCCTTCCAAACCTTGTACTCTATTACCGCTTGACCATCAAGCCCTTTACCCGTATAGGCCATAATCTCTATTTCACTTCCGGGAGAAGGAAGACCATTGCGCGAGTTGTCCGCTTCCCACGAGATGTCAAATCGATCACTCGGGTTTCCTGGATCAGATCCCGCACCTTTTTCCAGTTTAGCACTTACATGAAAATTCGAATTGACCGCTTCAATGTGGAAGGTATGCTGCATTCCAGGTTGGACATCACTGTTAAACTGATTACCCTGACCATATGGAACAAAGCCAATGACCGTTCCATCCTTGTAGACCTGATAACCTAACACTTCACTTGAATCTGCAGCATCAGGCCAGCCTAGGACCACCGTGTTATTCTCTCCACCTTCCACTTGTAGCTCACTGCCTGTAGGCCATGTGGGTGCACTGCCCATAGAAGCTACAAACATGCCTGGTAGCTCGAAGTCGTTTCCATTCAGGCTCTCGTTATACATGGAAAAGAAAACGACAGGATTACCATCCATTCCCACAGTCGGTAATCGACTAGGATTGATTAGTCCAAGAGGCGACTGAGGGACTGTGACCCTTACGGAAGCTTGGGCTTCAATGTCCGCCACATACGCTTCCTTGATCTCATCCTCATCACCATATTGAAGAAGCTCATAACCAACATATTTACCATCCGGACTAATGGATGGGCTCTTGATAAACATCCCATGATCGTTACCATCCGGTACAAACGCTATACGTTGGATACCACGTTGGTTATTATAAATAAATAAATCTGCTTCATAATTCTCATCACCCTCTACTAAATTCGACGCATCAGATAAGAAGGCAACGGTTTGCCCATCTGCACTAATCGAAGGTTCGTAACTCCACCCGTCGGGCACCTCTCCGCCCAGTCCATCACTTATCCGCCTGATTGTCCCTGTGTCCCGGTCATAGAGGTAAACATTTGTCATGTAGTTGTACTCCGCAGAATTTAAAAGATTCACCTCAGAATCAAAGGCAATATAACGTCCATCCATGCTCATGGAGGGGGAACTACTGTGACCTAGGTCCTCTTCCGTGAGACCTGGACGGGTACTGATGCGAGTAGTCGTCTTGGTTTCACGATCATAGAGGAACACGTCCCGCTTCTCGTCTTGGTCCTCTTCCACTAACCCTTTGGCAAGGGAATCAAATACGATATAACGCCCTTCTCCGCTAATCTCTACTCGATCGTTTCCATTTCCGCTATCACTGCGGCCGCCCGTTTGCGTAATGGTCTCTAGCTCTCGAGTTACCCGATCGAACACATACACCTTAGTCACCTGAGGATATAAGTCTTCTATATGGGAGAATGCAATAAAACGCGCATCGTCACTCATGTCAAAATTTCGTATTCTATTAAAAGAAGACATAGAGGAAGGCCCCATCACATTATCAATCTCACCGGTTAATCGATCAAAGACGGAAACCACCTCACGAACCTCCATAGGTTCACCCATGGATACGTTCATACGAATAACGCCCACATATCGACCACTACTACTCATTCTCGATATCGGTTCCTCTGAAACATAAATACTTGGAAGTATACCCCGATCTAGCTTCGTTAGTTGATTCCATGCCAGAGAGGAACTTTTCGGCTGAGATCGCTGCTGCTGAACCTGATAAACCTCCTCCGTCACGGGTGTCTTCATGACGCTTGTCTCTTCCTCCAGAGCGGTAGCCTGCGGAAGAGGAAGAAGCCCAAACAGCATCACAAAGGTTAAAAAGAGCGGAAGCTTCTTCCTTAACTTTAATAATGTTCGTCTCATCGCTGTGTCATCTACCTCCAACCTGTTTGAACTAATAGCTTTGCTTTCATCACACCCCCTTTTCGTTAAAAAGAACATCTTCATTTCCTTACAATAAATGCAAACAGGTAGGCTTTTCCATTTCAATTTCTTGTCAAATTACTGTCAATCTGTCCGATTTTTTGGAAGGAGTTGTCGTCGATAGGAGCGAAATATACTGTATATATATGAAATCCTGAGGGGGAGTTTTATGCATATATCTGAATGGCTTACCCAAACTGCTCATCATTTTTTTGTGGGACGGGAAAAAGAAATGGAGCAACTACGTTCCTGGCTCTTTGACCCCCAATGGAATCTTGTTCATATCCATGGTTATGGAGGAATCGGGAAAACGGCTCTTATACGCGTTTTTTCTCAGCGCTTTTTTCCCTCCAATACGATTTATCTAAGCCAAGAATTCCAAGAAAGAGAGGAATTCTTAAGTGCAGTATCCGGAAAGTTGAAAGAAAAAGAACAAGGTCAACACGGAGTCCTTCTTGTGTTGGATTCCATTGAACGCATGAAACCGATTGAACGATGGCTTCGGGAAGAGTGGATCCCTATGCTCTCGACCAAAATCCGTGTCGTCACCATCGACCGCCAGCCACTAGACCGAGAATGGGTTCAGGAATTTGGGTGGGGCCATCTCATCCGTTTCATGAAGGTAGAGCCTTTTTCTCGCGTTGCTATTTCTCATTACATGTCTCTCCAAGGTATTAAAGAGGTTACTTCTCAAGAGGCCATTGAACGATTTTCGGGAGGGGTGCCCCTAGCTTTACAGGAGGCTTGCAAGTACTGGAGGAATAGAGGTGAAGGTGAAGCACTTCAACAGGATCAATTGATTCAATCTCTATTGAGGAGCATCATTTCAGAGCAAGCATTCCGTGATCCATGGATGCTTTATACCGCTGCTTTATTTTGGAGGTTTAATGAAGAATGGCTTAAAGAAGTAATGGAAGAGCATTATGACCATTCCATCTTCAAGCAGCTTTGTAAATTCCCTTTTGTCACTCTCGCTGAAGAAGGCTGGACGATCGTACCACCGCTTCGTCGCTGGATTCTCCGTGACCTTATAGTTAGATTCCCAAGTAAATATGTAGAGTTCAAAAAGCGGGCACTTACTGTTATTCAGACATCGGTGGCATCCGTCCCCCAACACCTTCAAGGCCATGCGGTTGTTGAGATGATTCAACTTTCTGGGGATGAACCCGTTCAAGAGATGTGCTTTATTGACCGTTACTTAGATCTAGAAGAACGACAAGTGAAGGAAACCGATCTTCACTTATTCAAGTCCGATCCAATTATCGCGACTTTATGGGAGGTTGAACCAGCAACTGTCAAAGTTTTTTGGGCACAGAGCCAAATGATGGCCTATGTCGTTTTCGTTGAGTTCAATGAAAAGATTAGACGGACTTTGGTTGGTGATCCACTCCTAACGGACTATATTAAGACTGCTCCCCTTAGAGAAGAGGAGTACCTTGTTTATATTTCAGAACCGCATGAGCCACAAACGGCCGGGTCCATTCTACGCTATGTATTTCGACAGATGGTTCGAAGGAAGATCATTACTGTTGTTACATCTGTCCCATCTCTTGCTCCCATTTTTCGCTCCTTAGGTTTTCAAGATCTCATCGCCTATCAACATATCTTTCAAATCGACTTGCGAGAACGGGATTGGTTCGAGGTTTTCATGGAGAGAAATCATATGCGCTCACCAAGGCCAATTGACGGTCAATCATTTACAATCCTAATAAAGAAACTTCTTACCAAATATCACTTCTTAGAGCACGAGCTTAAGCTTCTTCAGTCCTTTAAAGATAGCACGAAACAATCTCATGAAGTGACAGAGCTCCCCTTATTCTTGCGTCAGAAAATAGACCAAGCATTGCAGTCCATGGCCTCCAGCCACAAAGAAGATCGGCTCTATTCTGACCTATTAACCAAAACCTATCTACAAAAGAATGATTCCCATGAAGGAATTGCCGAGGAGCTGAATATTTCCTTAAGCACTTATTATCGTACGACGAAGAAAGCGATCGAACGTTTGTCTGCCGTTATGATGAGTAGGTAGAGAAGAAGACTAAAGATATTAAACCGTAAGACGGAAAAAAGGATCTCTAAGGGCTCTATCGAACAATAAGTGGGAGTTTATTTCATTTTATTAAATTAAGCTCCCACTATGGGTCCATACGAGCTTTGAGACCAACCTTCTACCTTTTAAACCCCTCCCCCAACACTTCATTGGCATCCGTTACAATAATAAAGGCATCCGGATCAGTTTCTTGAACAAGCTTCTTTAATCCGTTAATTTCATTTTGAGAAACCACACAAAGCAACACCGGTCTTTCTTTATCCGTAAATCCCCCTTGGCCCGGTATCCTCGTCACGCCTCGATCCAAGTCATAAAGAATGGCCTCCTGAATCGGCTCCAAGTTCTCCGAAATAATAAAAGCCATCTTAGATACACCCAATCCAACCTGGATGACGTCAATGGTTTTCCCCGTAATGTATAGTGAAATGAGAGCGTAGAGAGCAAGCTCAGGTCCATACACAAGCGCAGCTGTGACAACCACAAGTCCATCTACGAGTAGGATCGCAATTCCAAGAGACAATCCCGTATATTTGTGGATAATCTGAGCCACGAGATCCGTTCCTCCCGTCGAAGCATTCCCACGAAACACCAACCCTAATCCTAACCCTACTCCTACCCCGCCGTACAGAGCAGCTAACAAGGGTTCATCTGTGATCGTCGGCCAGCCTTCGGTAAGAAACACGAATAAAGGTAGAATAATGGTCCCCGTGATGGTCTTTAGACCAAATTGCCTTCCAAGCAAAACAAACCCCAGAGAAATAAGTAAAGCATTCAACCCCCACTGGGTAAAAGCCGGTTTCCAGCCAAAAAGGTCCTTTGTAATAATACTGATCCCACTGACTCCCCCTGACGCAATATTAAACGCATTGAGGAATAAGTTAAACGCAATCGCAACCGTAAGAGAACCCGCAATCAAAAAAACATATTCTCTTACAACCGTTAACCAAGGAGAATTTCCTTTTTCTCGTCTTCTATTGTTTACAGCCTGTTCCATAAGCCAGACAATCCTATCTAAAAATTAATTTGTTGATCATATTTTATCCGTTAATGGCAAGGAAAACCCAAACTTGATCGCCTCCCCCCCCCCATAAAACAATTCATCCCCTCGTAATAGTAAGTAACAAAAGTTTTTCAAAACAGAAAGGGGAAACATTTCACCATGAAAAAACATTGGAAACCTGCCACTATGGGAATTCTTGCCGCTAGTCTTATCTTCTCTCAAGGAGCCTTCGCTCAGGGGAATCAGGATAAAGGAAAAGCCAACAATGGCAAGAGCGTAGAAGTTACGACAACGGTGAATGCTTCTGTAACAACAGATGTATATACGGAAAAAGAAGAAGCAACCAACGAAAAGTTTATCCAGAAAATAGATCGCATCAAAGAGAAGCTTGATCAATTCTCTCAACAAGAAGTTCCGGGACAAGCCTTAGAGGGCAAGCTTGGATCTATTCAAAACCGAGTGGATGCACTGAAGGGGCAACTCGACGAGCTGGCTAAGCTTCAAGAGGAACTAGATACCTTAGAAGGAGAAGAAGCTGAAGTTGCTGTTGGTTCCTTAGCTGCTGTTTATGTAGAATTAGGGAAGCTAGAAGAGGCTCTTAAAGTTCAACAAGACTATGCTAAAAAGTTACATACTGGAACTGACGAAGAAATTCTTAAGCAATATAAAGAAGTGGGCAAGCTCATGAAGCAAATGGGGAAAGTCGGCGTGAAAGCTTTGGTTAACGGTGTGGAACCAGAAATGGACGTCATGCCAACCATCGAAAACGGACGCACCCTTGTTCCTTTCCGTGCCCTCGCTGAAGCTTTAGGAGCAGAAGTCGTATGGAATGCGGAAACACGCACCGTAACGGTAACGAAGGATGGGGTAAGTGTTGTCATTACCATCGATAGCATGGAAGCAACAGTTGATGGACAAGAATACACACTTGATGTTCCAGCTAAGATCAACAAGGGCCGAACCGTGATTCCTCTTCGCTTTTTGAGCGAAAGCTTAAAGGCTAAGGTGTTATGGGAGCAAGAAACCCAGACCGTCGTGGTGATTGGGGATACAGCGAAAGAAGAAGTAGCAGATACAGAGGAAACAACGGTTAATGCAGAAGCGACTGAAGAACAGACTCAAGACGAAACTGCTACTGAGACAAAGTAAGAGGAGAAGGGTGCCCCTATGGGGTGCCCTATTATTTTTTAAAATCAATGATTTTGGGTCTAGTTTTTAGGTTTTTAATTTAAAAAACAGCCCAGTGGACTAACATCTAAGGCTATCATTGAGTAGTGATGGACAGTTTTTTCTTGTTTAATCAGTTCATGTGTTGAAAGAGTTGTAGAATAAGCCTTAGCAGCTCCGGAACTGGGACGAAACTCACGATTTTTTCAGTAATCTCACGAATTTGGCCGTTTTTGTCACGAACTCAGTCTTCAATCTCACGTTGCAAGGAATCATTTCAAATAAACACCAAGTTTTCTCCCGAAAAAGCTAATCAAACTCACGTCGCTATTATAATTACAAATAAAAAGGGACCAATCCCCCTCCATCTACCTCTATTTGCTAGCAATGTCACGAAAATCACCCCTTTGTCCCAAACAATAGTTACAATCTCACGAAGCAGTCCTAGTAACAAATCAAAGAGGTCAGACTCCATGTGGGAGCCTGACCTCTCTTTCATTTAATTCATCTGCCAGCGCAAATACGCATTAATAAATGGACTAATTTCCCCGTCCATTACAGCCTGCGTGTTCCCAGTTTCCTCTCCTGTACGGTGATCCTTCACCATACTATAAGGATGGAAGACGTAGGAACGAATCTGGCTTCCCCAGCCGATTTCCTTTTGCTCTCCACGGATCTTGGCGAGCTCCGCTTCTTGCTCTTCGATCTTCTTCTCAAAAAGTCGACCCTTCAAGATCTTCATGGCCTTCTCTCGGTTCTTGATCTGAGATCGTTCGGACTGGCAGGTCACGACAACCCCAGTCGGAATGTGGGTAATACGCACCGCAGAGTCGGTCGTATTGATATGCTGCCCCCCAGCTCCGCTCGATCGATACGTATCGATCTTCAAGTCTTCCGTGCGAATATCCACATCGACATCGTCCTCAATCTCAGGTACAACCGAACAAGAAACAAAAGAAGTGTGTCGACGCCCGGACGAGTCAAACGGAGAGATACGCACCAAGCGGTGCACTCCCTTCTCCGATTTGAGATAACCGTACGCATTATATCCTTTGATCAACAAGGTTACGCTCTTGACTCCCGCTTCATCTCCGGGTAGGTAATCCATGGTCTCTACCTTGTATCCCTGGCGCTCTGACCAGCGAGTATACATACGAAGGAGCATCTCCGCCCAGTCTTGAGACTCTGTTCCACCCGCTCCCGGATGAAGCTCCAGAATAGCGTTGTTTTTATCATGAGGACCACTTAGCAGAAGTTGAAGCTCAAAGTCATTAACATCTTTAATCAAGGACTTTACTCCTTCAACCAAATCCGGCAGGAGGGACTCATCCTTCTCCTCCACCATGAGCTCCAGCATCAACTGTAGGTCCTCGTAGCTCGTATCCAACTCTTGAACCTTCGTAACGGATTCCTTCAAGGCATTGACTTCACTGATCACTTTCTGTGCTGCTTCATTGTCATCCCAGAAGGTCGGATTCGCCATCTTCTCTTCCATCTCGGCGATCCGCTCGGTTTTATAATCGAGGTCAAAGAGACCCCCTAATATCACTCAATTTTTTAGCTATGATGGATAGCTCGTTTCGTAATTCAGATACTTCCACTTCCATCACTCCCCATGGCAGTTCTTATATTTCTTCCCACTTCCGCAAGGGCAAGGATCGTTGCGACCGATCCTCTCTTCCTCACTGCGTACGACAGTCTTCGGTGTCTCATCCTTCGGATTGACAGCCACTCCTCTAGCGACTTCTTGACGCTCTAAGCCACCCACGGATACCTGGGCCTTGATGATATACGTCGACACTTCCTCTTCAATGCGAGCAATCATCTCGTTAAACATCTCAAAGCCTTCAAATTGGTACTCGCGAAGAGGGTCATTTTGGGCATAAGCTCGCAAATGAATCCCTTGACGCAGATGATCCATCGCATCAATATGATCCAACCACTTGCTGTCAACCGAACGAAGAAGAACAACCTTCTCAAATTCGCGCATGTGTTCAGGCCCCATATAAGCTTCGCGCTCTTCATAGAGACGATCAATCACTTGCTTGAACTTCTCTACGATTTCTTCCGCTTCCATGCCTTTAATATCCTTAACCGTTAAAGCACCCTCAGTCAAGAAGGTAGCCTCCGCTTGCTCAACTAGACCATCTAGGTTCCATTCTTCAGGAACTTCGCTAGCTGGGCAGAACATCTCAACTAAGCGGTTCATATGAGAATAGATCATCTTCAGGACAATCTCACGAAGATCCGAACTCTCTAGAACTTCACGACGCTGCTTGTAGATAACGGAACGCTGTTGGTTCATCACGTCGTCATACTGGAGAACGACACGACGTACGTCAAAGTTATTTCCTTCTACACGCTTCTGAGCGGATTCAATCGCACGAGAAACCATACGGCTCTCAATAGGAACATCCTCTTCCATCCCTAAGCGATCCATCATATTCATGATATTCTCAGAACCGAATCGACGCATCAATTCATCTTCCAAAGAAAGATAGAACTGAGACGAACCTGGGTCCCCTTGACGGCCCGCACGGCCACGAAGCTGGTTATCAATACGACGGCTCTCATGACGCTCTGTACCGAGGATATGAAGTCCACCTAGCTCGTGTACGCCAGCTCCTAACTTGATATCCGTACCACGACCCGCCATGTTCGTAGCGATGGTCACAGCTCCTTTTTGCCCGGCAAGTGCGACAATGTCCGCTTCCTTCGCATGGTGCTTTGCATTCAAGACGGTATGAGGCACTCCCTTTTTCTTCAACATGGCAGAAAGCAACTCCGACTTATCAATCGTTGTTGTCCCGACAAGAATCGGTTGCCCTGTCTTATGACGCTTCACAATTTCCTCAACAGCATTGCGATACTTAGCCGCTTCACTCTTATAAATCATATCCGGCAGATCTTCCCGCAAAACAGGACGATTCGTAGGAATAATGACCACATCCATGCCGTAGATCTTCTTAAACTCTTCTTCCTCTGTCTTCGCCGTTCCTGTCATCCCGGAAAGCTTCTCGTACATCCGGAAATAGTTTTGAAGGGTGATCGTCGCAAGCGTCATACTCTCATTTTGAACCTTCAAGCCTTCCTTCGCTTCGATCGCCTGGTGCAAACCATCACTGTATCGGCGCCCCTGCATCATACGTCCAGTAAATTCATCGACAATGATAATTTCACCATCTTGAACCACGTAATCCGCATCTTTTCTCATAATATATTCTGCACGGAGGCCATTTTGAATATGGTGATTCAGCAACATATGGTTAGCATCATAAAGGTTATCAATGTTAAAGGCTTTTTCAATGCGAGCTACCCCATCATCTGTCAGAGTGATCCCGCGAGTCTTTTCGTCAATCGCAAAATGCTCTTCTTCCTTTAACATCTTCACGAAACGAGCAGCCACATAATAAAGATCCGTAGACTTCTGTGCTTGTCCCGAGATGATCAACGGTGTTCTTGCCTCGTCAATCAGGTTGGAGTCCACCTCATCCACGATGGCATGGTACAAATCACGCTGCACCATATGCTCTTTATAAAGGACCATGTTGTCACGCAAGTAATCGAACCCAAACTCATTGTTCGTCCCGTACGTAATATCACAGTTATACGCCGCTCTCTTCTCTTCCGGACTTAATCCAGAACGGTTCAAACCAACAGACAAACCTAGGAAGTTATGCAACTGACCCATCTCTGCCGCGTCACGAGCCGCTAAGTATTCATTTACCGTAACAACGTGAACTCCACGGCCTGTCAACGCATTAAGGTAGGTTGGAAGAGTGGATACAAGGGTTTTCCCTTCCCCCGTCTTCATCTCGGCAATACGTCCATCGTGAAGCACCATGCCACCGATCAACTGTACGTCATAGTGGCGCATTCCAAGAACACGCTTGGAAGCTTCACGAACCACGGCAAACGCTTCAGGCAGGATATCGTCAAGAGATTGACCGTTCTGTAGACGTCCTTTGAATTCTTCCGTTTTCGCTTTGAGTTGATCATCTGTAAGTTGCTGTATTTGAGGCTCTAAGCCATTAATTACTTCTACGCGCTTAAAAAGCTTCTTTATTTCACGCTCATCCGAAGAGCCAAAAAGCTTCTTCATAATACCTAGCATAGGGAGATATCTCCTTCCAAATTAAAAAACTTTTCCTAACAATTAATTGTACTGTAAATACGTGGACAAGACAAGAAATGTTCCATGGTATTATTCACTATATACGAGGTGAGGAGTTAAGAAGTTGCGGGAAAGTTTACCAAACGTGCAAAAAGACCTCCTTCTAATGAAGGAGATCTCTTTTTACTACATTTATTCTAATTCCGGCTCAATCAAACCGTAACGTCCATCTTTACGCTTGTAAACCACGCTTACTCCATCATTATCCACATTCGCGAAAACGAAGAAGTTATGGCCTAACATGTCCATTTGAAGAACAGCCTCTTCTGCGTCCATTGGCTTCATCGCGAAGCGCTTATTACGGACGATCTCGATCTTGCCTTCTTCTTCTTCCTCTACAGCAGCACCGTTAACCGGTTCTGCGAACAAAGTCTTCAAGCTGCCTTCTTGGCGGAACTTGCGGTTCACCTTGGTCTTATGCTTGCGAATTTGTCTTTCTAACTTTTCTACAACTAAGTCAGTAGCAGCATACATGTCTGTATGTGTGTCCTCTGCGCGAAGGATGACTCCTGGCATTGGAATCGTAACCTCAATGGTGTGTTCGTCTCGTAAAACCCTTAGAGTTACATGAGCCTCAGTGGATGGGGAAATATCATCAAAATACTTCTCCAAGCGACCTACCTTTTTCTCTACATACTCTCTTAAGGCTGGTGTTACTTCAATATTTTCTCCACGGATGTTGTATCTCATTATGCAACTCCTCCTTTCATGTACTTACTAACTTCTCCATCTTACATCAAAATCCTTCCACATTACGACCCAAAATAATCAACTTTGATGAAATATTTGTGAACTCAATGCCATGGATTTTATGTATGAGTGAACACGAAAAATAAGAAAGACCCTGGATCTGACGATCCAGGGTCTTTATTGTTTGCGTTATAGTTTTACAACGTTAGCAGCTTGTGGTCCACGAGCCCCATCAACGATGTCAAACTCAACGGATTGGCCTTCTTCAAGAGTCTTGAAGCCGTCTCCAGTGATTGCGGAGAAATGTACGAATACGTCATCTCCACCGTCTCTCTCGATGAAACCAAAACCTTTTTCTGCGTTAAACCATTTAACTTTTCCTTGCATGCTCTTTACTTCCTTTCAAAGGTAAACTTAATGGGCAATTCAAACTGTCCCTTATGTAGTATGTCCAATTTGATTGTAATCCATTAGATAAAATATAGCACGGTTGGGAGGGAGTTGTCAATTATTAGAATCCGTACCCATCTGTTACTTTTTTACTACAAAAAACTACAAGATTAGATAAAAAGTATTAACAATTTAAATAATATTGCCGATAATTACTAATGTGTAAAATTAATTTTTAATAGATTACTTGGAGGAGAGGGGTAAAATGCGAAAAAGATTCTGTGCACTGGTCTGTACACTGGCCTTATTGATGTCTCCAGTCAGTGCAAATAATGTACTAGCTGCCGATCAAGAGTTTGTTGGGGAGGACAACGAAAAATTAGTTCTCACGCTAATTAGTCCAGAAAGTAAGAATATCGTTACAAACAAGCTAGACATTGAATTTGAATTATCCTATAGTGGTGAACCCATTACCTATGATGATGTGGAAGAAGGCCTTTATACCGTTACTAGTAAAGAGGGACGGATTGTTGGTAACTATGGAGGTTCCTTCTTAATTGAGGACTTTACACTTACAAAGCCTGGGGAAACAGAAATTGAAATTGAAGTTGAAAGACTTGTCCAAGAAGATGATGAAGGAGACGATTTTGAACCTCTAGATGATAGTATCACGATTACCCTGAACTATTATAACATGGAGTCTGCCGGAGCAGAGTTTACTACCCCTTTTCAAACAGGAAAGAAAGTAACCGCATTTAACGGGAATGTATTACTGGAATTTCCTGTAGGTAGCTTTATTACAAATTCCTACGATACTCAAACCATTGCACCAGAACAAACCTTGCACTTTAAGGTTGAGAATTCTATGGAACGTTTAAACAGCGGAGTGACTCCTAGCGATGGATACAGTTTTCGAAGTCCTAGTTACTTCATCTCTGATGGAACTAATGATAATGACAATAATTTCTCAAAACCCGGTAAAATCACGTTATCTTTTGCAGGTAGTGGAATAGCTAAAGATGTTGCAATGTACAATATCTCCATTGCACGCCTAACAGAAAATGGACAGTGGTACCCTATCGGTGGGTATGTAGATTCTAAAAAATCCACCGTCAGTGCCACCATACCTAGTTTTGGGACTTATGCTGTTATATATAGCTTCAAAACGTACCGTGATCTTGAAAATTGGGCAGCACCTGCTCTTATGAGTTTAGCCTATAAGGGAATAGTTGAAGCTACAGGTAGTAATGGTCTCCTTCGTGATAATCTTGCCAGTCCAATCAATCGCTATGATTATACAGTCATGATATCTAAGGCCATGAACTGGAGCCCTGTTCCATACGATAGTTACTTTGCCGATATCTCAGATGCCCACTATAGTTCAATTGGAAAAAAACAAGTAAATACCTTGAAAGTAATTGGACAGTCCAATGTTGATCAAACTTTGAAAATCACATTTGGAGATACACTAAGTCTTCCAGCGGAAACTTTCCATACACATATTTCTAAAGGGGATACACCCGACGTTATTGCTCGAAAAATTGCAGCAGAGGCAACTAAGATTATTAACATTACTAGAGAATATAATATAACTTCTACTGGGAACGAAGTAATATTCACTTCAATTGATAAGGAAAACAAGGGCCAAATTACCCTAACAATGGAGAAAGTAACAAATACCCCAATTGCAATGCACAACTTGACTGCCGGGAACGGTAATACTCCGGGTACTGCATTTTATAGTGTAACAAATAACGTTTACGCGAGCTCGACTTTAATTACAATCACGGATAATGACATTGAAGAAGACGAAGCAGGAAATAATGCGAATAAGGATGTAGTTGAATTTACAGTACAGACTGATTCTCATGATACAGCTGCAAGTGTTCTACAGAAAATTAAAGAAAAAGCTCAATTGGCTGGACTAGATGACTACTATAACATTTCAATTAGTGGTAACCAAATTTCCTTTATATCCAAAAACCCTGCCAATGTAAATATAAGAGCAAACGCTAGGTCTAATACCGATAATAGTGTTAGGGATAATACAACTATTTCCTATGGTGAACCTCCGAACTCCATTGGATCAAATAGAAATTCTAACAATTATATAATGGCGGCCTTAGTAAATGGTCTCATCCAAGGAAAGCGTACAGATTCTTCAGGAAGAAACTATTTTGATCCTGACGGACATCTGTCTAGGGAAGAAGCAGCAGTAATTGTTGCTAGAGCGCTTCAACTGAAAGTATCAAGTTATACCGAGAAAGATTTGGAAAGCCTTAACAGTCAATTAAATAAGACTTATACGGACTATGTACAAATCTCTAATTGGGCTAAACCGTTTGTAGTAGCAGTGACCAAAGCTGGTATAATGAAGGGTGAATCCAATATGTTTAAACCTCAGAACAGATTGGAGTATCAAGAAGCAGCTACCCTTGTTTATAGAATTATGTTAGAAAAGGATTTATTTGGTAAATAACAAGTAGAAGCTTCTCCATATAGATCGGGATAACACCAAAAAAGACCCTGTTTGAATGCTGTGAGCAGTCAAACAGGGTTTTTCTATTAAGAGTAAGTGTATTTTTTCTCAATCATCCTATAAGGGTGGATTGAACTGGGTGATCTAATCATTAATTAGCAAGATATGAATTACCAACACTTTATTGAGCTATTAAAAGAGACCACTAAAACAGCAGTGGTCTAAAAGAGATAACCTCTTCTGAATGAATGGGAGGTTTATGTAACACCCTTCAATTTTCAATTCATGAACTTAAGATATTGTAAGACCCTAAGAAACATGACCGTAGCTTCCGCACGAGTTACTTTATCTTTAGGCGAGAATTTATTTGCACTTCTTCCCTTCAAGATCCCCTTTCCGATCATTCTTGTCACCGAATTCTTAGCCCACCATGAAATATATTTATTATCCTCGTAGTTAGCAAGAACCTTTTCAGCCATTTGTTTATATTCTTTCATTCCTTGGATCTTAACAATTACGTTGTCTAATACTACGGCAAGCTCTTCCCTTGTCATGTCCTGATTCGGTCTGAAAGTTTGATTCTCGTAACCCACGATATAATCTCCTCGTACCGATGATCTGATCGAATCAGCATACCAAGCACTAGAGGGTACATCTATAAACTTTAACTCATTTGGATACAGTTCCCTCTCTAACAATAAACTTAAAGCTTTGTTAAGAAGAGCTGTTACTTCTGCACGGGTAATGGTAGATTGCGGAGAAAACTGGTCTTCGGTCCTTCCTTTTACAATCAGCTTGGAAGCCATCGTCTCTATTTCTTGCTTCGCCCAATGTCCAGTGATATCCTTAAATGTTTCCTCGTTTTTTATTACAATATAAGCACCATTTCCTTGATGCTTTAATACAAAATCTTTTTCTTGCCCCATGTCATCTATGTACATTGGCACGGGATAGTAAGACTTGGTAATAGGTTCATAATATAAACCAGCAGTTTGGATATTATCAGATTGAATAAGACCGTTCCACCTGACTCCTCGCTCTATATAAGTGCTGAATTTTTCTAGAGTGACTTCTAACCCATCCTTTTCAAGTTTTATATTATATTCTATCGGCGTTACTAAGCTGACCCCTCCTAGTAACTCAAGCTTATTATCCATTTCTCGTTTGCTCTCCCCATCTACATAACCTATAGACAGTATCAAATTTGCATCTTCAAGACCAGCTGGCCGAATTGTACCTATCATTTCTTTCTTAATCTCAGCAACTGAAAATCTAAAAGAACTTATTTGTGTATCAAATACTATAACAGCATTAGGCTCAATGTCCATAATCTCTTTTAGAGTTGTAAATGGCACCATATATTGATACTTAATAGCTTTTGGTTCGATAGGAGCTAAATAAAGCTGATTATCCTTCTTTATCATAGTCGCTGCTGTATTTGATTTCCCATCAATAGAAAAATAGAATTGCAACACAGGTTTTGATGAAGATGTTCCCATCACTGAACTACCTCCACCTCCACTGCTGCCTTCACCACTACCACCATTAGAACTAGAACGCGAGGACACCATCANACTACCACCATTAGAACTAGAACGCGAGGACACCATCAAAGTATAGGTTTCGGTTGTTACCCCATCCTCTGCCGTCACCCCGATCTCAATCGGGGTTGGAGTGCCATCCGTGTTCAACGTTACCGTTCGGGTGCTCGTGCCTGACTGGGCATCGTGACCTCCAATCTTCACCTTTGCTTTCGGATCTTCCGCTACAGCGGTCACATCCACACTCGCGGTTCCCTTGACCACGTGGAGCGTGTACGTCATCCGGTCACTGGCAAACGTTTCATTTAAGGGTCGATCTTTAACTTGCAGATCCTTTAACTTCGCTTGGTT